>USEH01000039.1 GCA_900553675.1 uncultured Ruminococcus sp.
ACAAAAGTCGGGCGTTTACGTCCATAAATTGCAAGCAAAAGTACAAATCAGCGCAGAAAGCTTATCCACATCACAAAGCAACGTCCAACGACGGAGTAAACCGCGTTTCGCGCAGTGAAACGCTTGCGACGGCAAAACAAAAGTACGGCGATTGCAAACTTTGAGTCGTCGCCTTGACAGAAGCCAACGTTTGGAGTATACTATACCATAGAAAAATATTCTAATTTTTAAACTAAGGTGAAAAAAGTCGGGCAGACTTATAATTGAAGCTTGTCGCTCTGCTTTTTGCCTTGCTTAAACAGGCATATCATCCCAAAGAAAGGAACAAAAAATCATGGGACTTTTTGATAAGATTTTCGGCACCTACAGTGAAAGAGAGCTTAAGCGCATTGAGCCTATAAAAAATCAGGTTCTGGCGCTTGAGGACAAATATAAGCAGTACACCGATTCGCAGCTGCGCGCAGAGACCGACCGCTTTAAATCCGAGCTTGCTTCCGGCAAGACCCTCGACGACATCATGCCCGAAGCACTTGCCGTCTGCCGCGAGGCAGGAGCCAGAGTTCTAGGCAAGCGCGCATTCCCGGTGCAGATTATTGGCGCGATAGTTTTGCATCAGGGCAGAATCGCAGAAATGAAGACAGGTGAAGGTAAAACCCTTACCGCCTGCTTGGCTTCATATCTCAACGCCCTTTCCGGCAAGGGAGTTCACGTTGTAACCGTCAACGACTATCTTGCAAAATTCCAGTCGGAGGAGATGGGCAGGGTCTATAGATTTCTGGGACTTTCCATCGGTGTAATACTTCACTCCAAAAACAATGCCGAGCGCCGCGAAGCCTATAACTGCGATATCACCTACGGCACAAACAACGAGTTTGGATTCGACTACCTGCGTGACAACAGGGTTGTATATAAAAAGGACAAGGTTCAGCGCGGTCATGCTTTCGCCATTGTGGACGAGGTGGACTCTATCCTTATCGACGAGGCAAGAACTCCCCTTATCATATCGGGTCAGGGCGAGGAATCCTCGGATATGTATATGAAGGCGGACAGGTTTGCAAAGTCTCTTAAAAAGGACGTTGTTGTTGAGCTGGAGACCAAGCAGGATACCGACGCTATCTACAGCGGCGACTATATCGTTGACGAAAAGGCAAAGACAGCCACTCTTACAAAGGCGGGCGTTTCCAGAGCGGAGGCATATTTCGGCGTGGAAAACCTTATGGACGCCGACAACGTCACCTTGCTGCACCATATAAATCAGGCGATCAAAGCCAACGGCGTTATGAAAAAGGATATTGACTACGTTGTTAAAGACGGCGAGGTCATTATTGTTGATGAGTT
This sequence comes from uncultured Ruminococcus sp., assembly GCA_900553675.1. GTDB lineage: Bacteria > Bacillota > Clostridia > Oscillospirales > Ruminococcaceae > Faeciplasma. Next base: position 1,339 of record USEH01000039.1, read on the forward strand.
CACCGGAAGACTTATGTACGGCAGACGGTATAACGCCGGACTTCATCAGGCGATAGAGGCAAAAGAGGGGGTAAAGATTGCAAACGAATCCAAGACGATTGCAACCATCACCTTCCAGAACTATTTCAGACTTTATGAAAAGCTTTCCGGTATGACCGGTACAGCCGCCACCGAGGAAAACGAATTCAGGGAGATATACAAGCTGGACGTTGTAGTTATCCCGACAAACAAGCCGATGATAAGGGTTGACCACCCCGACGTTGTATATAAAACCGAAAAGGGCAAGTTTGAAGCGGTTATCGATGAAATCGTAAGATGTCACGAAAAGGGTCAGCCGGTGCTTGTCGGTACTATATCTATTGAGAAGTCAGAGCTGCTTTCGGCAATGCTTCGCCGCAGAAAAATAGAGCATCAGGTGCTGAACGCAAAGTATCACGAAAAGGAAGCTCAGATAGTTGCTCAGGCGGGTCAGTATGGGGCTGTAACCATCGCCACCAACATGGCAGGACGAGGCACCGATATCATGCTTGGCGGTAACGCCGAGTTTCTGGCAAAGGCGGAGCTTGTAAAAGAGGGCTTCGACGACGAGCAGATTTACGAGATAACAGGCTTTTCCGAGACCGAGGACGAATCCATCTTAGAGGGCAGAAAGCACTACCGCGAACTGATGGATAAGTTTGAGGCAGAGACAAAAGAAAAGGCATTAAAGGTAAAGGAAGCCGGCGGTCTGTTTATAATAGGCACCGAGCGGCACGAATCAAGGCGTATCGACAACCAGTTAAGAGGACGTTCGGGTCGTCAGGGAGACGAGGGTGAAAGCCGCTTCTATCTCTCGCTTGAGGACGATCTGATGAGACTGTTCGGCGGCGACAGAATCACCGCGATGATGAACACTCTTAACGTGGATGAGAACACGCCGATCGAATCAAAAATGCTCTCAAACGTTATCGAATCGGCTCAGCGCAAGGTCGAGGCGAGAAACTTCAACATAAGAAAGAACGTTTTAAATTACGACGATGTTATGAACGCCCAGCGCGAGATCATATATGGTCAGCGTGCAATGGTTTTGGAGGATCAGGACATCCACGAAAAAATTATAAAGATGATTCGCGACTTCGTTTCAAACAGCGTGAACGCATATCTCTGCGGCGACGAGGAGGACAAATGGAACTTCTCAGGTCTGCGCGAGCATTTTGCGGGGCTGTTTACCATCGCCAACGACTTCAACTTCACCACTGCCGAGCTTAATGACATTGATAAGCAGAGCATTATTGATATGACCACCGAGGCGGCATTAAAGCGTTACGACGAAAAGGAAGCCGAGCTTACCCCGCCCATCCTGCGCGAGGTTGAAAGAGTTGCGCTTTTGCAGGTAGTAGATCGCAAGTGGGAGCAGCACATCGACGATATGGACGAGCTGAAAAAGGGCATAGGTCTGCGCTCATACGGCAGCCACGACCCTGTTGTGGCGTATCGCATGGAAGGCTTTGAGATGTTCGACGCGATGGTTGAGTCCATCTGCGAGGATACCATAAGGATTCTTTACAACACCCATCTGCGCAAGGACGTTCCCATCGAGCGCAAGCAGGCAGTAAAGGCAGACCCCACACCAACCTCCGACGGAAGCCTTTCCGCAACCAGAAAGGTCGGCAAGAAGCCGGGAAGGAACGACCCCTGCCCCTGCGGAAGCGGACTGAAGTACAAAAAGTGCTGCGGTAGAAACGCCTAGTGGAAATGAAATCCTCCCGCTGGTCGGGTGAAATTGCCCTGCGGGCAGTGAAATTCTCGCTTCGCGAATTTTCGCTCTGTACTTTATGTTTAGTTTAATTGAAAGGATATATGCCTTATGAAAACCGCATTTACCCCTGCCGATATACTTTTGCCGAACGTTTCCGATATGACTAAATGGTCGGTTGTCGCCTGCGATCAGTACACCGGCGAGCCGGAATACTGGCGCGATACCGAAAAAATTGTCGGCGACGCTCCCTCCACTCTCCGCTTAACGCTTCCCGAAATATATCTTGAAGAGCCGGACGTTTCCGAGAGCATTGCAAAGATAGATTCAAATATCGAGAGCTATTTGGAGTCGGGAGTATTCCGCGAGTATAAAAACGCTATGATATACACACGGCGAATCCAGTCGGACGGCAAGCTCCGCGAGGGAATTGTCGGTGCGGTGGACTTGGAACAGTACGACTACCGCCGCGGGTCATCCTCCCAGATAAGGGCGACGGAGGCAACCGTTGCCGAAAGAATCCCTCCCCGCCTTAAAATCCGCGAGAATGCCTCCTGCGAGCTGCCGCATATAATGATTCTTATAGACGACCCTGCTAAGACCGTCATAGAGCCGCTGGGCGGAAAAAGCCTTTCAAAGCTCTACGATTTTAAGCTTATGCAGGGCGGCGGAAGCATTTCGGGATATCTTCTTGATGATAAGGCGATAGACGGCGTTGACAATGCGCTTTATGAGCTATCGAAAAAGTCCCCCATGCTGTTTGCTATGGGAGACGGCAACCACTCACTTGCCACCGCAAAGGAGCATTATGAAAAGCTGAAGCGGGAGAATCCCGATAAGGATATGTCGAACCATCCAGCAAGATATGCCCTTTGTGAAATTGTGAGCCTGCACTCCCCCGCGCTCGAATTTGAGGCTATCCACAGAATAGTGACCGGTGTGAACGTGGGCGGACTCATGGACGAAATGACGGCTTCGCTGGATCTGCGAGAGGACGTCTCCAAGCAGAAAATCGGCATAGTCGTTAACGGCGAAGTGAAGGATATGTATGTCCACAATCCGCTTTCAAAGCTGGCGGTGGGAAGCTTGCAGACGTTTTTGGACGGATATATCGCCGCTCACGGCGGAAAGATAGACTATATCCATGGGGCGGATGTGCTTAAGAATCTTGCAAAGGGCAATGATTCGGTTGGATTTTTGCTTGAACCCATGCAAAAGAGCGAGCTTTTCGGCGCGGTAATCGCCGACGGCGCACTCCCAAGAAAGACGTTTTCGATGGGTCACGCGGCGGACAAGAGATATTATCTTGAAGCAAGGAAAATAGTATTGTAATTACAAGGCATCCTGCACGAAGGGAGCGCAATATATGCCGAAAACGTTAAGCAACGCCGAAATATTCATAGAAAGATACAAGGAATTAGAGCAGGCTGTCCGCTCGGAGTACAACATTTCGGACTACGATTCGATATCCTTTTACTTGGGTCATAAGACCAAGTACAAAAAGTATCAGGAGGATATTGCCTACTGCCAGAAAATACGCAACTTCTACGCCCACAACGGCAAGGTGCCGGACGGCGTGAACCGTGATTTCGCCGTCGAGCCGAACGACTGCATGATAGATTTTATAACACGGCTGATAGACGACATAAAAAACCGCGAACGCTGCATAGACGTTGCGGTAAGGCTGAACGAGGTGTATTGGTGCCGCATGAGCCACAACGTCAAAACGGCGGTAAGGATAATGCGTGAAAAGGGCTTTACCCACGTTCCGGTGCTGGAGGGCGGCAGGGTCGTTGGTGTGTTCGACGAGTTTTCGGTGATAAACTGCCTTTCCGATTCGGAAAACGCCTATCTCGAAAAGGAACTGAGATTTTCGCAGATAAAGCAGTACATAAGCTTTAGCGCAAGGGGACAGTCGGGGTATACCTTCGTGCCGTCCAGAATGTACGCCGAGGAGCTGCGTGAAATTATAGACACTGCCTATTCCGAGGGTAGGCGGATAAGAATGGCGTTTGTGACCGCCAACGGCAGTCCTGATGAGACCTTGCTGGGAATTATCACTCCTTGGGATTTGATAAAATAGCGAATAAAACGGCTCCCGAAGCTTTTGTGCTTTCGGGAGCCGTAATGCTTATTCAACAACAAATTCGTTTGAGTAACGGTCGGCACCGTTTATTTCTTTTAGGATTCGGTAGGTACCGGCGGGTAAATAGTCGGCTTCGGCGAAGCCTATTGTGTCCTTGCCTGTCTTACCCGGATATACCTCAGCGAGCCAGAGGTCATACGCTTCCGGAGCAAAGTATAGCTCCCAGCTATCGCCCTTTAATACCTCAATCTCGAACATAGCGCCGTAATACAGAATGGTTTCGCCGTTATTGATTACGCTGATATCTATATTCCTTTTATCGGGATTATAAACGGCTTCAAATTGCAGCACATCCTCGGATGGATCGGTTTTTTTGGTGGTTGTGACAACGCTTTCGGGTATATCTGTAGGTTCGTCGGCTCCGGTGTTTTGCGACGTGGGACTTGTTACTATTGCTTCACCATCATCAAAGAAGTAGATATCTTCCCCATCGTCGATGGTGTCGATATTGTCCGCCGTGGATTCTTCTGCTGTGGTGACAGCCGGAATATCATTGTCGGGATTCGTCTGCACAATATCCGATTCGGGTGTTTTGCCGCAGGATGACAGCATAAACGCCGCCGCGACTATAAGTATAAACACTCTGATTTTCATTTTGACCTCCTTTGTCGGGATAAAGCCGGTTTTCGGATAGTATATATTCATTATACCATATTTTTAAAGTCTGCACAATGCTTTTGAGGGGTTAAGTTGTGAATATATCGTGAACAATAGAAAGCTTTTTGATTTGCATACAAAAACAATCCGGCTAAACAGTACTGACTGCAAGCCGGATTTTTGTATTAATCTGATATGTGAAGCTTCAGCATAAGCTCTGCGGCTTCTTCAGTAGAGACGGCTATGTACTCCGCACCAGCTGCTTCAAGCTCGGAGCGCCTTAGCCGTAGGTGACTCCCATGCACTCGATGCCGTTTTGATGCGCACCCGCAACGTCATAGTCGCGGTCGCCGACCATAAGGACGGTTTGCTTGTCCGTTGTGTTTAGCTCAGCAATGGCGCGGTCTATCACCTGCGCCTTTGTCATTTTTTCGTTGTCGAGCGGGATCCCGCAGATTACCTCGAAATATCCGCTAAGCCCGAACTTGTCAAGAATCCTGCGGGCAAAAACCTCCGGCTTTGATGTGGCGACGGCGAGCTTAAGCCCTGCCGATTTCAGCCGAGCAAGCATATCCTCCACACCCGCGTATACGGAATTTTCAAACAGACCCTTCTCGGAGAAATACTCGCGGTATATTTTAATTGCATTATTACATTTTTCGCCCTTAAACCCGAAAAATTTCTCAAACGATACCGCCAGCGGAGGACCTATGAACTTATCAAGAATCGCTTTGTCGTAGTCGGTAATGCCCAAGTGTTTAAGGGCGTATTTCAGAGAATTTATGATTCCCGGGGCGGACTCGGTTAAAGTGCCGTCCAAATCGAATAGAATGTATTGCTTCATAGTTGGTTTTCCTTTGCTTTTTTATGAGATGTGCGCCCTTAAAGCTTGGCGTCGTACCAGCTTTCGCCGGTGTTTACCTCCGCGATAAGCGGGACTGTCAGGGAGACGGCGTTTTTCATTTCGGCTTCTAAGATCTCCGCCGCACGCTGTGCGCAGTCCTTGTCCGCCTCGACTATCAGCTCGTCGTGAACCTGCAAAATAAGCCTTGCGTTAAGCCTTTCCTCTTTCAGCCTGCGGTATACCTTCACCATCGCGATTTTTATGATGTCGGCGGCAGTGCCCTGAACAGGGGCGTTCATGGCGGCGCGCTTGCCGAACGCCTGTAGGTTTTTGTTGGAGTTTTTCAGCTCGGGGATGTATCTGCGTCTACCGAAAAGGGTGGTGACGTAGCCGTTTTTGACCGCAAAATCCACCGTTTCGCGCATGAATTTATCCACCCCGGGGAAGTTGGCAAGGTATGATTTTATATACCTGTCTGCCTCCGCAACCGATACGTTTATATCCTTCGAGAGCGAAAACGCCCCGATTCCGTATACTATTCCGAAGTTGACAGCCTTTGCCGCCCTGCGCATATCGTGGTCGACAAAATCCTCCGGCACTCCGAACACCTGCGAGGCTGTGCGGGTGTGGATGTCCGTCCCAGAAAGGAAGGTGGCAGTCATGTTTTCGTCCTTGCACATCGCTGCCAAGACCCTAAGCTCGATCTGCGAGTAGTCGGCGTCCAGCAGATATGCCCCCTCGCGGGCGATGAAGAAGCGGCGCATCTCCCTGCCAAGCTCCTTTCTGACAGGAATATTCTGCATATTCGGGTTAGCCGAGGATATGCGACCGGTGCGGGTTTCGGTCTGCTTGAACTCGCTTCTGACCCTGCCGTCGGGACAGACGACGTCCAGAAGACCGTCGACATAGGTGGATTTCAGCTTTGTCAGGGTGCGGTATTCTAAAATCAGGTTGATTATGGGGTGATGGTTTGCAAGCCCCTCCAAAATCTCGGCAGAGGTTGAATAGCCGCTCTTGGTCTTTTTGCCGGAGGGCAGGCTCAGCTCCTCGAACAGCACAACCCCCAGCTGCTTCGGGGAGGATATGTTGAACTCGTGACCTGCAAGGGCGTATATTTCGTCGCGCAGGCGCGTGATGTCGCCGTCCAGATTCTCGCCGAACGCCTTTATGCCGTTTGTGTCTACCCTTACGCCGTACACCTCCATGGAGGCAAGAACCTCGCAGAGCGGCAGCTCGATATCTGTGTAAAGACTTTCCATGCCGGTCTTTTCAAGTTCGTCTTTGAGGGTATGGGCAAGGCGTTTCAGGGAAAGAATGTCCGCAAATTCGGGACCTGAGCTATACGCAACGTTATATGCAGAGCAAAGATTACTTATTGTATACTCGCTCGACTGCGAATTAAGCAGATAACCTGCCAGATCGCAGGAGAAAGCAAGATTTTTAAGCTCGCGGTTTTTCTCAAAGCAGAGCTTGTACGCGCCCTTTGCTTCAAAGGTGGTTTTGGGGGATGGCGAGCCGAAATAGTCAAGAATCAGCGATTTATCGGTAAGGGTGAATAGCTTGTCACCAGATTTGACGGTAAGCCGCTCGCCGCTTAGAATGAACTCCGAATCGCCTTCAAGCGCGGATATCTCTTGCGCGGAAGGCTCTGAGAGGACGTATTCATCGTCAATCGCTTCCGGCTCGTCAGGCTTGATTTCCACTTTGCTGAGTCCTAATTTGTCGATAAGCCGGAACATCTCCAGCTCGGATAAAAGCTTTGCGGCGGCTTCTTTGTCTGTGCCGCGGGGCTTGTAGTCGTTAAAATCGTGGGAGACGGGTGCGTCGCGCAGGATTGTTGCAAGCCACTTTGAGGTTTTTGCCGACTCCTCGCCGGTTATAAGCTTGTTCTTTACGCTCGGCGTGAGCTTGGCTTCGTCGATATGACTGTAAAGGTTTTCGACTGTGCAGTATTCGCGAATCAGCGTAAGAGCGGTCTTTTCGCCGATTCCGGGAACGCCGGGGATGTTGTCAGAGCTGTCGCCCATGAGAGCCTTTATGTCGATGAGGTTAATAGGCTCGACGCCGTATTCCGAGAAGAATCTGTCGCGGTCGAAGCTGATGGTTTCGCGGTTGGTGGCAAGGCGGACGGTTATGTTGTCGCCGATAAGCTGTAGGTTGTCGCGGTCGCCGGAGAGAAGATAGCATTCGTTGCCGCCGTCGGCGAATAGCTTGGAGACAGAGCCGAGGATGTCGTCCGCCTCGTAGCCTTCAAGCTCGAGTATCGGAACGCCGAGATCGGAAAGAAGCTCTTTTATTTTAGGAAGCTGCATGGCAAGCTCTTCGGGCATGCCGTGGCGGTTCGCCTTGTAGAAGGCGCACTGCTTGTGACGGAAGGTAGGGGCTTTAAGGTCGAAGGCGACGGCGACGCAGTCGGGCTTTAAAAGCTCCTGTTCCTTGAGATATATGTTCATAAATCCGGTGATAGCGTTGGTGTAGAACCCGCGCGAGGTGGTTAAGACCTTGATACCGTAAAATGCACGGTTGAGGATTGAGTTGCCGTCTATGACAAGAATACGCATATATTTCCTCCTATTTATCAAATTTTCAAAGGCAAAAAATTAAAAGCTTTAGGTCCATCCTTTCTCGAAAGGATGGCGAGGGTCAAGGGGCGAGGAGCCCTTGCGAGGTCGAGGGCGAGGAGCCCTCGTCGCTCCCCGCAGGGAGCGAAACCCCTTGCGCTAGCGAAACGCAGGATGGGGAGAAGCACTAATTCCGATCTTAACGGTCGAAATAAGTGCAAACAGTCCAGTGGACTGTTTTTACGTGGGGAGACCCTCGTCGGGGGTCTCCCGATGGGCGCACGAAGTGCGTCCATGACTGCACTCGGTAATAGCCAACACCTCACCCAAATACAGCAGCAAACCCATAAGCTCACGACAATATAAACCCGCAGAACCCTCAATCCTGCCACCATCCCTTTGTCAAATTATAGCACAAAATCCCCCGCACGTCAACAAAATTCACTAAAGCTTACAAAATTCGCGTGCGGGACATATCCATCGCACTAAAACCTATTGACAACGCAAAAAAATAGTGCTAAATTATTCCGGTGTGAAAAATCTATTTATAAATAAGGTATAAATATGACCAAAGTTTTAGCATTCGTAAAAAAGAACGCCGTTATGACAATCGCATTCGCGGCGGCTCTGATAACCTCGTTCATTGTCCCCGTGGACGAAAAGTATTTAGGCTACTTCGACTATAAAACCCTTGCCTGCCTGTTCTGCGTTTTAGCGGTGGTCTGCGCGCTGAAAGACGTCAACTTCTTCTATATTCTGGCTGAAAAGGTCGTGGAACGCTTTAAAAACCTGCGGCTATGCGTGCTTGCGCTGGTTTACATAACCTTTATCGGCTCGATGCTGATTGCCAACGATATGGCGCTTTTAACCTTCCTGCCGCTGGGCTACTTTGTTCTGTCCTCGACCGGTAAGGAGAGGTATATGGCGTATGTCTTCATCCTGCAAAACGTCGCCGCAAACTTGGGCGGTATGCTTACGCCGTTCGGCAACCCGCAGAATTTGTATCTCTACACAAAGTTTGAGATACCGAATCTCGAATTTATCAGGATTATGGCTCCGCCGTTTGTTGCCGCCATCAGCGTTATAACCGTGTGCTGCCTGGTTCTTCCGGCTGAAAAGCTTTCCTTAAACGACACCCCGCCAAAGCTCGACGTCAGAAGAACGGCGTTCTACCTTGTGCTGTTTGCACTGTCAATCGGAATAGTCTTCCGCGGGATACCCTATCAGATCGGCTTGGTCGTAATCTTCATAGCCCTTATGCTCGCCGACCGACACGCAATCGCAAGCGTTGACTATCCCCTGCTTTTAACGTTTGTGTTCTTCTTCATTTTTGCCGGAAATATGGCAAGAATCCAGCCGGTGGTGTCGCTGCTTTCGGGACTTTTAAAGAAAAACACGCTGCTTTTCAGTATATTAAGCTGCCAGTTTATTTCAAACGTCCCCTCGGCGATTCTGCTTTCGGGATTCACCGGCAATTACCCCGACCTGCTTGTCGGCGTGAATATCGGCGGCGTTGGGACGATAATCGCCTCGCTGGCAAGCCTGATTACTTTCAGGGAGTATTTAAAGCATAACCCCGGCAAGGCGGGAAGGTATCTTTTGGAGTTTTCCGCGATTAACTTCGGATTTTTGATATTGCTTACGGGATTTGAGTGTGTTATAAAAGGTATCTGAAGTAGCAAAAGCAAAAGCTAAAAGCTTTAGATTCAGCCTTTCTCGAAAGGCTGACAGGGTCTCGGGGCGGCGCCCCGAGTCGCTCCCCGCAGGGAGCGAAATCTCTTGCGCAAGCGAAACGCAGGATGGGGAGTAAAAACAGTCCAGTGGACTGTTTTTACGTAGGGAGACCCTCGTCTGGGGTCTCCCTATGGGCGCACAAAGTGCGTCCATGACTGCACAAAGTTGCGATTATAACAAAACTCAGATAGAACACAAAACCATCCCACAATATACCGTTTATACAGCCTAAATTGTTAACGCCCTCATCACGTCTTCGACACCGCCTGAGAAACAGCAGTAATAAGTATCCAAACCAAATTATATGCCAGCATGACAGTTCCTGTAAACAGGCTTCCGAACGAGCCTATCGCCGCGAAAACTATGCAGGCGATAAGTCCTATAAGCGCGGAAAGCACCTGAATTACTATTCCCACAGTCGCCGAACGCTGCAGCCGCTTTGCTCCTATAAGAAGCATTGCAAGGGATGCAAATCTTCCGGAATATATCATCGGTGAGGACATTTCCGCAACGTAGGAGGTCTGCGAATCGTAATCGGCGTGATATCTGAACGGAAGCAGCTTAAAGGTGTTGGGCGATACCTCAAACATCTCCGAAAGCCTTGTTATGCTTAAAAGCGAATCCACCGAGCGCAGGATAACCGTTATATTCTGCTTTTCAAGGTCGGCAAGCGCTCTCGAAACCGCAACCGACGCCTTCAGCTTGACAACAAATATCATTGCAATATTGCCGCCGATGGAAAGATATGTTAAGCTGTCGCCCTTGGAATACTCCTTCTCCTTTTCGGGAGTGGGCAGACCCTCAACCGAGTGGCTTTCCATAAGTGTTCTGTTGCCGAAAAGCACCCTTTTGTTTTCTATCCAGCCTGAAAGTCCCAAGCCGTCCTCATAGATATAGCTTTCAACGGGGAAGAGCATTTCAGTCTTGCCCTTTATCATCTTGTAAAACGCAGGGCGCAGAATGGATTCGGTCTGGCAGCAAAGCGAGGCAGCGTATAAAATTCCTTCCTCCAGCGAAGCCTTTTTGGCAGGCTTAAGGTTTACTATTTCAACCATACCATCGGGGAAGAGGTCGATAGCGTCGACAAGCAAAGAATTGGTGTCGGCAAACTTGTCTACAGCTGAATATCCCAGCATCACAGCCGAGGCTTGCAGATACTTCTTTGAAGCCTTTGCAAGCGGGATATTTGTTACAAGCATCATGCCCATCGCGCTCATTGCACACATTGTTCCCGCAGCACAGCTTAAAGCGTAAAACGCGCGCTGTTCAAAGTCCACAACATTTTCGGGGTGTACGAACACCGCAAGCACTCCAACAAGTATGGAAGCCACAGCAGCTATCGGAACATAGAACTTTGAAAAGCTGTCGGTAAGGTCGGGCGAGTAGCTGTTGTTGATGAAATCGCGGACAAATTCGGTCTTGCGTGCCGTTGCAAGGGAAGGAAAATCGGTGAGCGCGCCCTTGGTGAACTTGGCTGCAACGTCCTCATTGTCGATATGCATGGCGGCGTATTTTGAATATCCGCCCGAAATATACTTGAAATTGCGCTCGGTTCTGGTGATAATCAGCAGCTTTCCTGCGGTGTTTATTATCAGGGCGAGTATCGCCGCGCTTACATATGCGTGGGCGGTTCTGGTCTGCACAATCTCGGAGTTGGCAAGCATTGCCGTCGCCGCGACAAGGCTGAATATCGTTGTAACTGCGGCAAGGCTGTCGCTGTCCGCCTTAAGCGTGAACAGCTTTTTAAGACCCACCGCTATCACAGTGTAGGAGACAAAGCAGGAAACAAGTCCCAGCATAACGTTTACAAACAGATGGGCGGTAGACTGCGAAAGTATCGGAATTATAGGCATACCGTTGTCCACCGCGACGGTAAGATACGCGCTGACAATTCCCATAACCAGCAGCACGCAAAGCCTTGCAACCAAGCTCTGCTTAAGTCCCGAAATGCTTGCGGACATCTCCTCCGCCTGGTCAAAGCTTTCAAAGTCAGCCACCGAGCCTTTCTGTGGCTTTTCTTCCTCCTCGTCTTCAGTGATGAACTCCTTCACCCTTTCGCGGCGCTTGGCGTTCAGGTAGGCAAGCTTTTCCTCCTCGCTGGCATTTTCGTCTATGCCCATTTCGGTGTTGGGGATCACCTTTTTCTCTATTCCAAGATCTATATCGTTTATCGACGCGCGGTTTACGGGGTCCACCTTGTGAATAGGCACTCTGCCAGTTCCACGCTCGTTTTTAAGCTTTATAAGGGACTGCATTATAGCAGTGTCCGCGCCGTGACCTGTTATCGGACGTAAATTATCGGGCTCCTGCGGGGTGCGCCGTGGTGCGGGTGCTTCTGCCGGCTTTGCCTGATTTTTCGGCTCGGCGTTTTCCAAAGCCTGTCCGCTCACGTCCTCAGGCTCCTCTGACATAAGAAATTCCTTAGCCTTTTCGCGGTTTTCCATAACCTTTTCTATTGCCTGAGTTCCCTGAGTTGTACCCGTTCCTACGCGCAGCTTTATCTGAGGCATCTGCGGCTTTACAACCGCGTCGCCCTCCTCTGCAATCGTCGGCGGGATATGAACAGCAAGCGTATTTGCCGACTGTGCCGCCGAGGGGATTTCCTCCCGAGCTGCGGGTGCGCTGTCCTGAACAAGATTTACAGCGGCGGCAGCCGGGGGAGCGCTGACGTCGGCGGGAGCGAAATTCGCCGCGGTGAGCCTTGCGCTGGATGTGCTTATGAGCATCGCGCAGAAGCTGGTAGTCCCGCTCGTATATGCATATCTTGCGGTGACGGTGGCAAACGGAGTGTTCCCGAATTCCCTGATGGCCGCGGCGGCACGTTTTGCAAAGTGGGCGGCAACAATAATAATGACAGGGATGACGATAAGCTTCACGGCATACAT
>USEH01000040.1 GCA_900553675.1 uncultured Ruminococcus sp.
AAGTTCAAAAAGGGCTGTATACTTACTGATGTATGCGGAATAAAAGGTCAGATGACGATCAATATGACAAAACTTGCCGCTGAACATGGCGTAAATTATGTCGGCACTCACCCTATGGCAGGCAAAGAGCGTTTCGGTTTTGATTTTTCAGACGGCTCACTGTTTATCGGTGCTAATTTTATCGTAACGCCTCTGCCGGAAACTGACAAAAACTCTGTCCTGACTGTTGAAACTCTGGCAAGAGACATGGGATTCGGTAAAATCGTAGAGACGTCTCCGTTTGACCACGACAGCATAATCGCTTATACCTCCCAGCTTGCCCATGTAGTCTCCAACGCATATATAAAAAGCCCGACAGCTATGGCTCATAAGGGATTTTCCGCCGGAAGCTACAAGGATATGACAAGGGTGGCGTGGCTGAATCCCGAAATGTGGGCTGAGCTGTTTATAGACAACAAGGACAACCTTGAAAAGGAACTTGACCTGATAATCAGCAGCCTTTCGGAGTACAAGCAGGCGATTCATAACAGCGACAGCGAAGCTCTCATAAAGCTCCTTGCCGACGGTAAGCGTATTAAAGAGGAGGTAGACGGCAGATGACAACCGTTCACATAACCGCCTCGCTTGAATACGACGTTCTTATTGAGCATGGCATAATTGACCGTGCCGGAGAGCTTGCGGGGGCGGTACTCAAAGGAAAAACCATATGCATAGTTTCGGACGATAACGTATTTCCCATCTACGGTGAAAGAGTGATGAAAAGCTTTGAAGCCGCGGGATTCCGCGTGCTGAGCTTTGTTTTCCCGCACGGTGAGAAATCAAAATCAATAAAGGTATACACCGAGCTTCTGGAATTTTTGCTTGAAAACCGCTTCACCCGAAGCGACAGCCTTGCCGCTCTCGGCGGGGGAGTTGTCGGCGACCTTACCGGCTTTGCCGCGGCGACCTATCAGCGTGGAATAAGATTTATCCAGATCCCAACAACCCTGCTTGCGATGGTGGATTCCTCGGTCGGGGGAAAGACAGCCGTCAATTTAGAACACGGCAAAAATCAGGTGGGAGCGTTTTACCAGCCGTCTATGGTGATATGCGACCCCGACACGCTCAAAACCCTTCCGCAGGAGCAGTTTTTATGCGGCTGCGGTGAGGTGATAAAGTACGCCGTCTTCGGAAGCGGTGAGTTCTTTGAAAGACTCAGTGAGCGGGATGTCGAAGCTCAGCTTGAATATGTCATAACCAAAAGCGTTGAAATGAAGCGGGATGTTGTAGCCTGCGACGAGCGGGACACCGGTGCGCGCATGATACTCAATCTGGGTCACACCGTCGGTCACGCTATAGAAGCCTGCTCGGGCTTTGAGGTTCTGCACGGTCAGGGCGTTGCAATAGGAATGGCGGTGATATCCCGCGCGGCGAATAAAATGGGATATCTTTCCGATAATGATTTGGGAGAGATACTCTCGCTGATAAAGCAGTACGGTCTGCCAACTGAAACCGAGTTTTCCGCCGAACAGCTTTACAGCGCGGCTTTAGCCGACAAAAAGGCGGACGACGACAGCATAACGATAGTTGTACCCACAGCAATAGGTCACGCGGAGCTTAAAAAAATCCCGAAAGCTGAGCTGTACGAATGGATAAAAGCGGGAATCTGAGCCGCGCGAAAGGAATTGCAAAATGATTAAAACCATCAAATCCGGTCAAAGAAGCGGCATAGTAAAGGTGCCGTCCTCGAAATCGCAGGCACATCGAGCGTTGATAATCGCTGCGCTGGCAGAGGACGAAACCAATATCATCTGCGACGGCATCTCGAAAGATATCGAGGCGACCGTAAGCTGCCTTAACGCCTTGGGCGCAAGGATTAATATCCACGGCAAAGTGATTTCGGTGTTCCCGTTAAGGAAGATTCCAAAGGGCGTCTGCCGGCTGGAATGTGGAGAAAGCGGCTCCACCTTAAGATTTTTGCTTCCGCTGGTGGGCGCTCTGGGCGCGAACGCGGAGTTTTTCCCAAAGGGAAGGCTTATAAACCGTCCGTTAGCACCGCTCGACGGCGAGCTTATCCGCCACGGAATGAAAATAGAAAAAACAGATGAAACCATTACCTGCACCGGCAGGCTTTCCGGCGGGGAATACAGGCTTGCCGGCAACGTTTCGTCGCAGTATATATCCGGTCTTTTAATGGCACTGCCGATTGTCGGGGAGGATTCGACCCTTACCGTTACCGGCGAGGTTCAGTCGGAAAACTATATCAAAATGACCGAGGACGCTATGAAAATTGCCGGTCTGAGATACGATAAAACCGGCTGGACCTACCATATCCCCGGCTTGCAGAAGCCCAATCTTCCCGGAAGATGCATAGTCGAGGGGGACTATTCAAGTGCTTCATTTTTCCTCTGCATGGGAGCGTTCAGCGAAAAGGGCATAACCGTTTCGGGGCTGAATCCAAGCTCGAATCAAGGGGACAAGCAGATATTAAAGCTTTTATCGCAGTTCGGCGCGAATATCACCCCATGTGAGCGGGGAATAACCGTCTCAAAGGGAAGCCTTACAGGTATAACCATCGACGCTTCGCAGATACCGGATATCATTCCGCCGCTATGCGTTGTGGCTGCTGCGGCGCAGGGCGAGACGCATATTGTAAACGCGGGACGGCTAAGATTAAAGGAGTCGGACAGAATCGCCACCACCTGCGCGCTTATAAACTCTCTCGGCGGTGACGCCTGCGAGCTTCCGGAGGGAATTGTGATACATGGCACAGGCGGCTTGAAGGGCGGCAAAGTGGATTCCTGCAACGACCACAGAATTGCAATGTCGGCAGCGTTGGCGGCTTCAATCTGTACGGAAGATGTTGTAATAGACGGCGCGGAATGTGTCGCAAAATCTTACCCCAGATTCTGGGACGAAGATATATTCAAGGACAATAACTAATCGTAATACTAATTTCTTGTAAAAGTATTACTGTAAAATCACCACAAAATCACTATATTATAGATTTTGCAGCGATTTTGCAGACACTTTTTAACGAGAAATAAGTATAGAATTATTATACATCAATCTTAAGAAAAAATCAATAGCTAATAAGCAAAAAGTTCTGATTTTTATTATATTCGTTTGCACTCATTTTTCTTTGTCTAAAGCTCTAATATAAATGCAAAAATCCACATCCTCTTTTTTGACATATTAGTCCGTGTGATGATAGTATAATCCTCTCAGAAGCTTAAAGGGGATGTTGTAATGAAAAACTTTATGAAGGGTTTGGCACTTGTGGCAGCGGCGCTGATATTAATTCCGCTGATTCCCGCAATTATGTCCGTAAAAAGCGACGACGGCACGGTGGCTCCACAAAATATAACCGACGCAGTCGCGGCAATGGCAATTATGCAGGACGATATGAACTGCAAGTTTATAGATACAGTTAAGATATATAACGTAGAAAGCGGGGAAGCTTTAAGCGTTACAATCGAGGACTTTTTAAGCGCTGCCATGCTCGGTGCAATATCTCCGACAGCTGAACCCGAGCTGCTAAAAGCTCAGTGCGTGCTTATGTATACTTATATATTGGGAAAAAGAATGAGGTCGATATATTCGCCCGATGCAGATATTGAAGGATGCGACATAAGCACAGACAGTCAAAAATATATTCGTCTTGTCTGGCAGGACGAAGCGGACGAGCTTTACTCAGAACAACTTCCAGAATATAAAACAAAGGTGCAAAGCGCAATAGAATCGTGTAAAGGCGAATACCTTGCATGCGACGGCAGAGCGATAGTTCCGGCGTACTGCTTCTCCTGCGGTGGAGTTACTGAAAGCGCAAAAACGGTTTTGGGCGAGGATGTTCCGTATTTATTGTCGGTTGAAAGCGAATATGATTCCGGATATGTTACCGAGGCGGTGTATTTAAAGGATGAGCTTTTTGCACGGCTTGCAATGGCTCAGCCCTCAATAACGCTTATGGGTGAAGCAAAAGACTGGATAGCTATAAGCGAGATAAACGACACAGGATATGTCAAACAGCTTATTTTAGACGGCGAGCATACCATCAGCGGAACCGATTTTGCAAGTCTTTTGGGTCTTCCGTCCGCAAGATTCACCTTTAAATACTCTGAAAAGTTTGAAAGCTTTACATTCAAAGTCAGCGGAGTAGGACATCTTGTGGGACTTTCGCAATATGGTGCAAATGAAATGGCAAAGCGCGGATCCGGATACGAGGAGATACTGAAAAAATACTTTACAGGTGTGGAAATCGTAAAATCAAACGGCATAGAATAAAACACAAAAATACATCCCCGAAAGAAGCAATCCTTCGGGGATGTAATTATATCATATCAAAGTTCCTGAGTATTTGATATCTCCTTAATCTCAAGAGAGGAAATATTGTAAGTAAGACCGTTTCCGACTACTGTAAAGGTCATAATCTTGTCAGGCAAAGCGCTTGTAGATATCCAGTTGGTTATAGGTGTTTTGTAGCTGACCGTAAGGATGTATCCGTTTTCGGTGGGAACAAGCTCGTCAACGCTGGCAAAGTAGGCAAGCGTTCGCGGAGTTGTCGGAATGCTGTACATTCCGGTTTCCTCGTCATATACAAACATCAGCTCCTCATCGCCGACCGTTGTGTGAGTATATGTAAGACCCTTTCCGAAAAGCTTGTTGATTCTTATGTCCACATCAAGATATGATATTTTGTAGTTTCCGTTTTCGGGAACATATGAAGCCGACGGAGAAAGAATTATATCCCAGCACGCGGCGGAGATTATAACGTCGTTGTTCAGTGCCGAAACGTTTTCAAACGTAGGCGCGTCGCAGGCGGAAAGGGGGAGCACCAGCCGCTCAAAGTATTGAATGCGCTCGATATTCGACTTTTTGTATTCCATATAGTCGTTGATTTTTATTCCGGCAGAGATAATGCCGAATATTGCAAAGCCTATGACAAAAAGACCAAACAGCGTTGTAAGAATCTGATTCAGGCTTATACCTGAACTTTGCGATGAGCTGTCGTCCAGAATGCCGAGATTCTCAACATTTTCATCCAAAGCGTCGTCAATCATTTCCTTAAGCTGATCGTCATGCTCCGGCTTGTCGTGCTTTTTCGGCGCTTTTTCTTTTTTGACGTTTTCCTGTTTTCCGTCCTTATTCTCTTCCTTCGGAGGAATTACGGATATGATTCCGGTAGCGTCGGCAAGGGTGGATACTGCCTGAGCAAAATCGTCCTTTCCATCTGCTTCTGTTCCCGAATTAGCAGCAGCCGGCTGCTGCTTGCTTTCGGCGACAGCTTCTGCGCTGCTTTCAGCAACAGCGTTTGCTTTGTTTTCTGAGTCAGAAGGATTCCTTGCGTGTTTCTTTTTCTTCATAGCTTTTGCCCTGCCTTTCGCGTTGAACTGTCATAATCGAAGCTCTTATATGCCAACAAGATATTTTACTCTCTTATCTGACCGTTTCCGTTTATAAGATATTTATAGGTCGTAAGCTCTTTAAGACCCATGGGTCCTCTTGCATGAAGCTTTTGCGTAGATATTCCGATTTCCGCGCCGAGACCGAATTCATAGCCGTCTGTAAACCTTGTTGAAGCGTTTACATAAACAGCCGCTGCGTCGATTCTGCGCTGAAACTCCTCCGCGGCAACGATATTGTCGGTTACAATGCACTCGGAGTGACCTGTTGAGTACTTCTGGATATGCTCAATGGCGTCGTAGATGTTGTCAACAACTCTCACCGCAAGAATGTAGTCTAAAAACTCCTCGCTGTAATCGCTTTCGGAAGCCGGTGTTACGCTGTCGCCTAAAATCATTTTGGTTATTTCGCACCCGCGAAGCTCAACCTTAGATTTATCCAGCCTTTTCTTAAGCTTGGGCAGGAATTCCTCCGCCACCTCTCGGTGAACCAAAAGGGTTTCGGCGGCATTGCATACGCCCGGACGCGAGGTTTTGGCGTTGTCCACAATGTCCAGAGCCATGGGGATGTTCGCCGCGCTGTCAACATAAATGTGGCAGTTGCCAACGCCGGTCTGTATAACCGGAACCGTAGCATTCTGAACAACGGCGTTTATAAGACCTGCGCCGCCGCGCGGGATAAGCAAATCGAGGTATTCGTTCGACTTCATCATTATGTTTGTGGTTTCACGGGTGGTGTCGGAAACAAGCTGAACGCTGTCCGCCGGAAGTCCTGCCTTTTCCAATGCCTCTCGCATGATATTTACAAACACGGTGTTGGAATAAACGGCTTCCTTTCCTCCGCGAAGGATTACGGCGTTTCCGGATTTTATGCATAGCGCAGCCGCGTCAACGGTTACGTTCGGGCGCGCTTCGTATATGATTCCGATAACGCCCATCGGAACTCTCAGCTTGGTTATTCTAAGACCGTTGGGACGTATCTCTCCGCCGTCGATAATGCCGATAGGGTCGGGCAGAGCGATAATTTTTCTCACGCCGTCGGCAATGCCCTCTATCCGCTTTTCGTTCATATAAAGTCTGTCTACAAGTGAGGACTTTATTCCGGCGGCTTCCGCGTTCTTAACGTCTATGCGGTTCTGTTCAAGAATGTTTCTTTTGTACTTCTCCAATGAATCGGCAATTTCAGCTAACGCCGCGTTTCGTGCGGTAATCGACGAGCAGGCAAGCTCAATTTTAGCTGCTTTAGCGTTTTCACCAAGTATTTCAAAGGCGCTGGGTGCAAAGTCCATAATGTGACCATTCCTTTCATGAAAACTCAAATTTGTTCTGTTTTTGTCGCTTGGCGCAAAAGGCACAAATTCATTGTTATAAAACACAAGCTTTCAAACTTTGTATTTTCCCTCGATTTTTGAAAAATATTATTCTCACACCAAATTCTTTTCGATAAACTGTTTTACCACAAGCTGTATCGTATCTTTTACAAAGCTTGCATACTCGTCCTTCGATATGGTGATAAACTTATTTATTGATTTGTCGGGTTCCGGCAAATAGCCCATAATACCAATCTTGCGAACGATACATCCCTGCGGGAGGTAATCAATATAGTCGGGGAAAGATTTCAGCGGAAGAATATCTGTAAGATAACCGGAGTTCGGATGATCGCTCAGATACTCAGCTTCTATTGCGTAAATCTCACGCAGCCGGTCATTCTTGCGAACGAGCCTCTTCACCGAATCCCACGTTTCATCCATACCGACACTTGCAGCACTCAATTCATCATCAGCCTTAATGCGCATCCAAGTCGCTTTTACACGTTCTTCGTTACGGATCATAGCCTGAAACGCCGCATCGGTAATCAGATGTGAGTAGTAACCAAGCAGAAACGCATATTCTTCCGCGGATTCGATTTTGTCTTTACGCTTCAAGATGTACTCATCGCAGAAAGCATCGCAGTCTGACGCTTTCTTTCGCTCGCCCTGCATCCAATGAGTTACTTCTCTGGACGGCGTAAAGGCTGTCCAATCTTCATTTTCGACGTTACAATCCGGAGCAATATTACCAACGCAGAATCCGTGCCTGTCTATGCTCGGAATGTGTTCAAGAATGCCATCAGCAATCATTAAGTGTGTTATCCAAGTAGCCATTAATTGTTATCCTCCAAGCCAAAGTGCTTTGCCAGAACCGACAGCATTTCTTCTCGTGTGTCCGTATCAAAATCGGAACGGGTATAGGAAAAGAATCCTGTATGCTCCCAGTCGATCTCCACCGGAGGATGATATAACGCCCATGAATTAAAGTTTTTCAGAGCAGCCTCCGGATCGGGGCATTTTTTAATCTCATTCATCATAAACTTTTTGTCCGGGTCGTCTCTATCAAAGAATCGTGTTGCACATATATCCGGTGGATCACATAGCAGTATAGCAACATGATCATAGCTCGAAATCTTGCGCAATACATCGGGTGGAATATTGGTGTCTGCAATAACCTTCTTTCCGGATGCTGCCAGCTTTATCAGCTCCAAAATCTCAATTTCCACACATTCTCTGGAAACTTGATCTGTCCAGTTCCAATGCTCTTCCGGGGTCATATTCAACCATTCCTGCCAACCGCTCATGGTATCAAAATAGCACAACCCGGGCTGCTTCCAACGGGAAAGTTTGTTTCGGGGAAATACATCATGAAAATTTTCTCCGCAATGAATCATATCGTATCGCTCGGCAAGCATTCTGACCATTGTGGACTTTCCCGCATAGCTATGCCCGTTTATAAAGTAAACATTTTGCAGATAGTGCTTTATTATATTATCGCTTATCTGTATTTTCATTTTGTCTCCAATCTGAAGGTCAATCTTTCTTTCCCGAAAACAGCGTTCCGATTTCCTCACCGTCAAAAACGTCGTAAAGATTCTTGGGTCTGTCTCCGTTGATGATAAGCATATCAATGCCGTGGCTCATGGTTATTTCGGCGGCGTGTATCTTGGTTGCCATTCCGCCGGTGCCAAGCGATGTTCCGGCGTCGCCCGCAGCGGCTCTTATTTCGTCGGTGATAGCGTCAACTCTTGAAATAAGCTTGGCGTCCTTGTAAATCCGCGGATTTTTGTCGTACATACCGTCTATATCCGACATGATAATCAAAAGATCCGCTTTTATGAGATACGCCACCATTGCCGCCAGAGAGTCGTTTTCGCCGACCTCCAGCTCCAGCTCGTCTATAGCCACAACGTCGTTTTCATTGACTATCGGTATAGCACCCTTTGAGAGTATCATTTCAAGCGAATTTTCAACGATGTCCTTTCTTTCGTCGGATAAAACGTATTTTGTCAAAAGCACCTGAGCGGCAATAATGCTGTATTCATTGAACAGCTTGTCATACATATTCATCAGCTCGCACTGACCAACCGCCGCGCAAGCCTGCTTTGTGGGAGTGTCCTTGGGTCGTTCCTTCAAGCCAAGCCTTGCCGCGCCCAAGCCTATAGCACCAGAGGAAACCAGTGCGATTTCATAGCCGGAGTTTTTTATGTCCGATATTACCTTAACCAGCTCCTCAACCAGCCTTATGTTAAGCTGACCCGAAGCGTGGGTGAGGGTAGAGGTTCCCACCTTTATAACAACTCTTTTTATTCCGGATGTATTCATTGCAATATAATCCTTTCAAGCGGTTTTCAGCCGTCACCGTGCGACATTGTTGATAGGCTTGCCACTGATGAACTCCGAAACATTCTCCCTAACCAGCCCGATAAGCCTCTGTCTTGTTTCAAGAGGAGCCCAAGCTATGTGCGGGGTGAAATAACAGTTCTTAGCATTCCTTAAAGGACAATCCATATCCATAGGTTCTTTTGTAAGCACGTCCACTCCGGCAGCCGCAATCATGCCGCTGTTTAAAGCATCTGCAAGGTCGCGTTCGTTTATAACCCCGCCGCGCGAGGTATTTATGAGTATAGCACTCTTTTTCATCAGCGAAAGGGTAGAAGCGTTAATAAGCTCTTTCGTGCCGTCGTTTAAGGGACAGTGCAGAGTAACTATATCCGACTCCCTCAAAAGTTTCTCCAAAGAGCATACCTTAATCCCCGAATCGTCCTTGGGATATGTCCTTGTGCAAACAAGCACCTTCATATTAAATGCTTCGGCAATCCTTTTAACTGCTCTGCCAATAGAGCCATATCCAATAATTCCTATAGTTTTACCTGCAAGCTCAAACAACGGTATGTTGAAATAGGAGAACAGCTTTGAGTAGCACCAGTCGCCGTCCTTCACCGTTTTATCATAAGCCGCAACGCTTGAATAGTAGTGAAGTATCAATGCAAATGTGTGCTGAGCAACCGAATCGGTGGAGTATCCCGGAACGTTTGAAACAACTATTCCGCGCTCCTTTGCGGCTTCAATGTCGACGTTGTTGTAACCGGTCGCAAAAACGCCGATAAACCTTATCTGCGGACACTTCTCCATAACCAAGCGCGTTATTCTGCACTTGTTCGTCAGAACTATAGTAGCGTCTCCAATCCGCGAAATTATGTTTTCATCATCTGAAAAGCCGTATACCTTGGTTTCTGCCAGCGATGTTATGCTTTCAAGTGAAACGTCTCCTCCGGTAACGGTGTCTGCGTCTAAAATAACTGCCTTTATCATTTGTCTGTAACCTCAATAACCGCCCCGGTCATCTGTCTATATCCTCACTGTCAAACGCCTGCGATATCATGTCTGTTCCCGAGTCGGGCGCAAGCTTCGAGCGTTCAGCCTTAACAGCTTTTGCAACGTCGTCAAGGTTGTCTTCTTCAGCAGTATCGCCGGCGGCTTTCTCAGCAGCAGCCTCGGCAGCCTTTTTTGCTCTGAGAGCCTTTTGCTCCTTCAGGTATTCCCAGAATATCAGAGTAAGCAGTATAAGCTCAAATACGCCGATAACAATCGCAGTTCTTTCGTCTCCGTAAAACTGCAATATAAGAATCATATCAAAAGCCACCATCCAAAGGATGTCCTTTACCTTGTGGTATCTTAAATAAAGCAGAATAAATATAACGCTCACCGCCAGACAGAGAACAATATGAAAATTCAGCGGCAGGGGGGCAAATCTTTTCTGCAAGCCCATATTAAAGCTAAATAAAAGCGTGGTCATAGCCAAGACCTCCAAAAAATAAAGATAAATAATAAAATAGTATATCATATTCAAGCACAAATTGCAAGTTCTATTATCATACAACAATATATTTTCCGAAACTATTTACTTTTCCGATAAATCGTGATATTATTTATAGGATAATTCTAAGGCAGGGCGTGTTCAGCCTGTTTGAAAGGAATGTTCATAAATGAAGGTAACGCTAAAGAATCTGACAAAGATATTCCCGGGCAGGGGCAAAAAATCCAAGGATCAAGTGGTGGCTGTTAACGATTTCAATTTTGAAATACCCGACGGTAAGCTTGTAGGTCTGCTAGGACCGTCGGGCTGCGGAAAAAGCACCACTCTTTATATGATATGCGGTCTTGAAAAGCCCACAAGCGGTCAGATTTTCTTCGGGGAGGACGACGTCACCGCTATGCCCGCCGAGGATAGAGGAGTAGGACTTGTCTTCCAGAACTACGCTTTGTACCCGCATATGACGGTTAAGCAGAATATAATGTTCCCGCTGGGCAACCTTAAGGGCGAAGCAAAGCTTTCCAAGGAAGAAATGGAAAGCCGCGCCTTAAAAGCTGCCGGTCTTGTTCAGATAGACGGTCTTATGGAGCGCAAGCCCAGCGAGCTTTCGGGCGGTCAGCAGCAAAGAGTGGCAATAGCCCGTGCGCTTGTAAAAATGCCAAGAGTGCTTTTGCTGGACGAACCGCTTTCCAATCTCGACGCCCGCCTGCGCTTGCAGACCCGTGAGGAGATAAGAAGAATCCAGCGCGAAACCAAGATAACAACTGTCTTTGTAACTCACGATCAGGAAGAAGCAATGAGCATTTCCGATATTATCGTGGTTATGAAGCAGGGAACAGTCCAGCAGATAGACAAGCCGCAGACGGTATACGACGACCCGATAAACCTGTTTGTAGCAAAGTTTTTGGGGACTCCTGCAATAAACGTTTTCCACGGTGAAGTAAAGGAGCAGAAGCTTTACATAGGCGGCAAAAAGGTGCTTGACGTTAAAAACGCAAGGGATGGCAAGGTGTATGTAGGCATACGTCCCGAAGGCTTTATCCTTAATGCAAACGGCGCACTTGAATGCAATTTCACAGAGGTCAGCGTTATGGGAAGGGATATAAGCGTTGTTTCAAAGCATCCCGAATGTGAAAACGACGTTGTCCGTTCGATAATCAGCTCGGAAAACAAGGTCGATACCGAAGCAGATACCGTCCGCTTCGATTTAAAACCCGCAAAGGTATTCCTGTTCGATAAAAATACCGAAGAAAGGGTCAGGTTTGAATATTAATAGCCCAAGGTAAGGGTAAGGTTTGATTATAAAAGTATCCGGCTGAAATCAGAAAGCTCCGATTTCAGCCGGATTTTTGTACTTTTATTTTCCGCCTATGCAGTCGATAAATCTTGAAAACGCCGCCGCACCTTCATTGTCTCTCTTGAATACACCGCAGTCGCACAGAACCTGTTCAAACACTCTGCCAAGCTCAAGCTTGATTATCTCATCGGCATTATCCGAAGAAAATTCAGGATGCCGCTTTAATACCTCGTCTGCCCACGCCGCATGAGCCGCAAGCGAAGGCTCCTTGCTTACATCCTCTCTGGCGATGAGCCTATCTTTCAGCAGCGTCATTTCCTTTTGAAGTCTTGCCGGCAATACCGCAAGTCCCATTACCTCAATAAGTCCGATATTTTCCTTTTTGATGTGATGAAGCGAGGGATTGGGATGGAAAATTCCCAGCGGTCTTTCATCGGTGGTGCGATTGTTCCTGAGAACAAGGTCGCATTCATATTTTTCGCCGGACATTCTTGCAATCGGCGTGATGGTGTTGTGCGGAACTCCGTCGGTCTGCGAAAGTATACCAACGCTTTCGTCGCTGTAGCCTCTCCAAACGTCTAAAATGTGAGCACAGGCATTGGCAAGCTCAATCTTATCATCGCTTCTCAGTCTGATAACCGACATCGGCCACTTAACAATTCCCGCCGAAACATTGGGGAATTGCGCAAGTACAAATTTCTTTTCGACAGTCGCCTTTTCCATCGCAAAAACATATCTTCCGCCTTGGAAATGCTCGTGAGTTAATATAGAGCCGCCGACAATCGGAAGATCGGCATTCGAGCCGAAGAAGTAGTGCGGAAGCTGGGTTATTGCGTCAAACAGCTTCATAAAAGCTGAGCGGTTTATTACCATAGGTGTATGAAGCCTGTTAAACAGTATGCAATGCTCGTTGTAATAGCCGTATGGCGAATACTGAAGCTGCCACTGTTCGCCGTTAAGAGTCATTTCGACAGGACGCAGATTCTGTCTTGCCGGATGGGAAAGACTTCCGGCAAAGCCCGCGTTTTCGGAGCAGAGCTGGCACTGAGGATATTTTACCTCATTGCTTGTGCGCGCCGCGGCAATATCGCGAGGGTCTTTTTCCGGCTTTGAAAGATTTATGGTAACGTCCAGATCGCCGTACTCGCTTTTGTAGACCCATTTTAAGTCCTTAGCAATGCGCCCCGCACGGACATAGTTAAGCTGCTTGCTGAAATCGTAATACCAATCAGTTGCAGCAGCGGGGGACTGGGCGTATTTTTCGCGAAAGACCCTGTTTACCTCGCGAGGCATGGGGGTAAGCGCACCCATAATTTTGGTATCGAAAAGGTCGCGGCTGGCGTTGGTGTTCTGAATGACGCCTCTTTGCGCGGCGTCGTCTACCATGTCGTTGAGAATATCGTCGATTTTTCTTGGTGAGGCGCACTCTGCGTCCTCCCAAGCATTAATCTGCATTATGTCCATCAGATTGTTTCGGACGACGTATTCGTCCTCCTTTTCTATAAGATGGCAGTTAATGCCGTACTCGATAAGCTCGCTTATGAGCAAAGCAGTATTCATTATAATCACGCCCTCATTTCATATTTTTATATGATAACATCAATTATATGCCAAAATACTGAAAATGTAAAGTATTTTCACGCATAAACTTTTGAAACGACATTACTATATGGCTTTAATATTACTGTACCTTTATGCATAATGTATATATAAATTACTGTACCTTTACTTCGCCGGCAAGTACCTTCTTGTAGTCCTCATAGTTGGCTTTAAGCAGAGCGGGGGTGTCAAGCTCGTAGGGGCATTTTGACTTGCATCGACCGCAGTTAATGCAGTTCTCAATCTTTTTCATGTTCTCCTGCCACTGCTCTGAA
>USEH01000041.1 GCA_900553675.1 uncultured Ruminococcus sp.
CTTTGGCTACAGGCTGATTGAGAATTAGTATAAAACGGGGGAACACAATGGGACGTCTCGGATTTTCATATGTGGGGCTGACATTTCTTGCCATGCTTTTTATCCCCAACATTATATGGGCAAAGAATCAGCCGCAGGGGTATAATCCCGAAAATGAAAACAGAATACTTTTAGCTTTTGAAAGGCTGGGCGAGGCTCTGACAACAACGCTTGCGTTGATTTTTGACGATTTCAATTTCCACGGCTTAACGGCATGGGGCCTGTGGCTTGCCGCGGCGTTTGTGCTGATGGTGATGTATGAGCTTTGGTGGGTGAGATACTTTCGCAGCGAGCGGAAATTGTCCGATTTTTACTCGGGTTTTATGGGAATCCCGCTTGCCGGAGCGACCTTGCCTGTTGCCGCGTTCTTCCTTTTAGGCATATACGGCAGGGTGATATGGCTGTGTATCGCCGCAATAATTTTAGGAATAGGACATATCGGGATACATTATCAGCACAGCAGGGAAATCAAACGGTAAAAAAGCTTTTGGAGGATAGACATGATTTTCACGGAAAAGGTAAAAACAGATTTTAAGGGACTTGTAAAGGGCGCTTTTGTTGGCGATCGCGCAATTTTAGAGTATTTCGAGAACATAGCCGGCAGGCACGCCGACACCCTCGGCAACGGCGTAAACGATGTTTCGCGGACTCATTCTGCGTGGATTTTGCTGGACTGGAAGGTTAAGGTTCTGCACCGCCCGACCTACGGCGAGGAGCTTATGGTTACAACATGGTCGCACAGCATAGAGCGCTGCTTTGGAAACAGGTATTTCACTATTGAGGACGAGAATGGGCAGATATGCGTTGCGGCATCCTCAAAATGGGTGCTTATGGACACCGAAAAATGGTCTATAATACGCGTTGATAATGAGCTGGCGGCAAAATTCGGCTCAGAGCCGGACAGAAACATACCGATAGACCCGTCTCTTGACAGACTTAAGCCTCCGACAGAGTACTCGTCGGCGGTGGAGTACACCGTTCAGCGGCGGGATATAGATTTGTTCGGTCATGTTCACAACACAAACTATCTCGATCTGGCATACGAAGCTCTGCCGGAAGAGGTCTACTCGCGAAGACCGTTTGACAGCGTTCGCATAACATATAAAAAAGAAATACGCCTCGGCGAAAAGCTCCTGCTAAAATACGCCTTTGCCGACGGCAAGCACACGGTTGCAATAACGAGCGAAGACGGCGGGGTGCTTCATTCTTTGATTGAGCTTTCGGATTGATTTTTGCGCATCGCGCACGCAGTGCGAATTTATACAGGAACATTATAAATTTTGTAAACAATTTACTTGGAGGAACATTATTATGACAAAACGCACCCTATCATTGCTGCTGGCGGCGATTATGCTATCGCTTTGTATGCTGAGCGCCTGCGGAGGCGGAGAAGAAAAGCTCCCCGACCCCGACCTCAGCCTGAACGATCAGCCCAAAAACGAGATAACCGTAACGGCGGCGGAAGCATCTCATAAAAAATACGGCGAAGTCGAGCTTTTCGCGCTTGACGGGCTGACGACATCATCTCCCGACGGCGGCATAACCGCATATTTCTGGCAGGACGCTCAAAGGCGCATTTACTACAGCGTAACTGCTGGAAAAGAGGAGGTAATCGAGCCTTCGCTTTTGGGACTTACCATGATAAATTCCGACCTTTCGGCAGGGATAGAGAGCATAACCTCCTACGACCGCGCCGATGTTGTCAAGGCGGAATATGAAACCTGCCTTACTGTTTTGCAAAAGGATGTTTCCTGCTTAGATTATTGCATGGAGCGCGAAATCCATCTTAAAAAAGGCGAAGCGGGCATGACCATATTAGTCAGGGTCTACAACGACGGTTTTGCCTACAGATACACCGATGTAACGACCGGCAGAAAGGATAAAGAAACCGTTATAAGCGAGGCTTCGCAGATAGTCCTGCCCAAGGACACCGTAACCTTTGCCGGCGGCTACAGCGCAACCTATGAATTCGACTATATCGAGCGCAAATACTCCGAGCTTGTAAACCACAGCGGAGTTTTCAACACCCCTGTCACCGCCTGCACCGGCAAGCATTGGCTTCTTTTCTCCGAATCGGACGTTTATGCAAACGATATCAGCTATGTTAAAAGCGTTTTGGGAACAAACTCCGGAAGCGGAGCGCTCAACTGGCAGTTCGGCTTTAAGCGCGACCCCATGAACGAGGTCACCGACGAGCTTGCAAGCCCCGGACACATAAGAATAACCGAGGTTGCAACCGTTCCTAACTTTGAAACGCCGTGGCGCGCGGCAATCATCACGGAGGATCTGAACGGACTTATCAATTCCGAACTGATAGATTCGCTCTGCCCCGAAGCAGACAGCAAGCTTTTCAAGAATACAGACTGGATAAAGCCCGGCAAGGTTTCGTGGTCGTGGTGGTCGGGCGGAGATCAGCATAACTATGATGTTCAGGTGGAGCATGTGGACTTCTCCTCAGAATACGGCTGGGAGTACTGCTGCTTAGACGCCGGCTGGCCATCATTTGAGGATAGAATTTCCGAGCTGTGCGATTACGCCGAGGATAAGGACGTTGGAATAATACTTTGGGTAAACTATTTGGAGCTGAAAACTCCCGAAGAAATCGAAAAGCTGTTTTCCAAGTGGGCAAAGTGGGGAGTAAAAGGCGTTAAAACCGACTATTTTGAAAGCGACGATATCGAGGTTTTGGAGTCTATGCGAAACGTCGCGGAAATCGCAGCCAAGCACAAGCTGATGGTATATTACCACGGCTGTATAAATCCCTGCGGCGAAACAAGGACATACCCCAACATCATGTCGAGCGAAGCCGTTTTGGGCGAGGAGTTCAGAAAGTGGTCAACCTCGCCGTCTCCTAAAAACTGTCTTATGTACCCGTTTACAAGAAACATTGTAGGCTCGATGGACTACACTCCTGCCTGCATTGCAATAACCAAAACCGGCGAATCGGCAGGCTTCAGCCTTGCAAAGTCGGTGGTATACGAGTCGGCGTTGCAGCATTTTGCAAGCTCGGCATACGCTTTCCCAAGCTTTTTAGGACTGCCGTTTATCTCGCGTATACCGACGGCGTGGAAAGAAACCAAGGTCATCGACGGCTACCCGGGCGAGCATATAACCATCATGCGCACCGACGGCAGCGATTATTATATCGGCTCGATGACCCTTGAAAAGCGCAAGGTTAGCGTCCCGCTTGATTTTCTGGGCGACGGCTCATACAACGCCTATATCTACTCCGACGACAGCGAGGGTGTGCTGACTCTTGAAGAAAAGACCGTAACTTCCTCCGACACTTTAAAGCTTGAGCTTTCAGATGTCGGCGGCGCGGCTGTTCTGATAACCAAGGATAAAATAAACACCGAGGTTGAGGAGTCGCCCACGTCCGACAAGGAGGGCTACACCTATTACGAGTGCGAGGACGGTAAGACCTCCGGCGAAGCGAGAATAGCGGATTCGTCAATGTGCAGTGGCGGCAAAAAGGTGGGCTACATCGGCAACGGCGGCTTTAACAAGCTGGAGATAACTGTAAAGGCAGAGAAGGCGGGAAGCTATGAAATGCTTATCTACCTCTGTTCCGGTGAGTCGAGGAGCATGGATGTTACCGTCAACGGCAAAAAGTATGAGCTTTCAAACCTTTCAAGCCCCGGATTTGATATACCGGCTGAGAAGTCGCTGAGTGTAGAGCTTGAAAAGGGCGAGAATACAATAACATTCAGCTCGTCTGCAGGATATGCACCCGATCTGGACAGGATTGCGGTTGCGGATAAGGCGAAATAATAGCGGCAGAATATAAAAACAGTGGGAAGCGGATTTTCCGCTTCCCACTGTTTTTATGCAAATATTTCATTACTAATCTGAAACAAGTGTGCACACACAAATAATTATACCAACTATGAACATTATTATTCTATAATATGTCCGAGCAGACTTAACGAACTGCTGATAGTATAAATTACCGCCATGATCAAACACAACAGCAGACCGAATATCATAAAAGCTGCGCCGAAAATCATCTCTTTCATAAAAGTTACCTCAATTTCATCGTCCGGATCATCTCACTACCATTATATCACATTTCCGCCACATTACAAAACGGCTTTTGTGAGTATAATCGGGGATATCCTTTCGCCGTCAGTCCTTTTCTTCCGGTGGATAGCAGATTTCCCCCTCGGTCTTTTCAAACTCCGTGATACATTTGCGTATGAGATAAAGTATCTGACCGTTGCCGGAGCGCCCTTCGTATTTTGCAATGTATTGTAGCTTATAAAGAAGCTCTGGGTCTATTTCTATACCTAAGTGCTTGTTGTTTTTGTTTCGCATAATAATCCTCTAAAATGTGTTTGCGCATGAGCGCGATATGAATCCCGCCGCCCCGAAATTCTCCGGAGCGGCGGTGATTTGTAATTTATGCTATATTACTTTCTGGGATCGTCAACGATTCCGCGCTTAACATAGGTGGTGTGAAGCAGGTGATGAGCCTTTTCGGAACCGGGCTTGCCGAGATATTCTGCATAAAGAGCCTTTATAGCAGGATTCTCATGCGACTTTCTGATGGGAGCGTTCTTGTCGATATCGTAAAGAACCGCAGCGCGCTTTGCTCTGATGTCAACAGTGTTTCTGACATAGCCGGGCTGCTGGGGCTGTCCGCCGTTTACGCATCCGCCGGGGCATCCCATGATTTCGATGAACTGGTAATCAGCTTCGCCGGATTCAACCTTTTTAAGAAGCTCCTTGGCGTTTGCAAGACCGGAAGCTACTGCAACCTTAACGTTCATGCCAGCAACCTCGTAGGTCTTTTCCTTGATTCCGGCAGTTCCTCTTACGTCAACAAAGTCAACGTTGGGAAGCTCTTCGCCGGTGAGAGTTTCAACAGCGGTACGAAGTGCTGCTTCCATAACACCGCCGGTTGCGCCGAAGATTGCGCCTGCGCCGGTGTAGATTCCCAAAGGCTCGTCGAACTTTTCGTCGGGCAGGGAGTTGAACTGGATTCCTGCGCGCTCAATCATTCTGCCAAGCTCGCGGGTGGTGAGGGAGATATCAACATCCGGAACACCGTTTGCAGCTTCGCCGTCTCTGCCTATCTCAAACTTCTTTGCGGTGCAGGGCATAATCGAAACGCAAACTATATCCTTGGGGTCGATGCCCATCTTTTCGGCATAGTAGCTCTTTGCGATTGCGCCGAACATCTGCTGAGGAGACTTGCAGCTTGAAAGATTGTCTGTAAGCTCGGGGAAGTAATGCTCGCAGTACTTAACCCATCCGGGCGAGCAGGAGGTGATAAGCGGAAGCTTGCCGCCATTTTTAACTCTTTCGATAAACTCGTTGGCCTCTTCCATGATGGTGAGGTCGGCGGAGAAGTTGGTGTCGAATACCTTGTCAAAGCCTAAGCGGCGCAAAGCTGCAACCATCTTGCCCTCAACGTCGGTTCCGATAGGAAGACCGAACATTTCGCCCAAGCCGGCTCTTACAGCGGGAGCGGTCTGAACAATAACGTGCTTTTCGGGGTCTGCAATAGCTGCAAATACCTCGGTGGTAAAGTCCTTTTCGGCAAGAGCGCCGGTGGGACAAACCGCGATGCACTGTCCGCAGGAAACGCAGGAGGTATCGCCCAATCCCAGATCAAAGGGAGAACCGATGTGGCTGATAAATCCTCTTTCGTTGGGACCGATAACGCCGATTCCCTGATACTTTTCGCATACTGCAACGCATCTGCGGCAGAGTATGCACTTGTTGTTATCTCTTATCATGTGGGGAGCGCTGTCGTCTATCTCATACTTAACTCTTGCTCCGTCAAATCTGCCCTCGTCTTCAACCTTAAGGTCGCGGCAGAGCTTTTGCAGCTCGCAGTGACCGCTTCTTACGCAGGAGAGGCACTTTCTTTCATGGGTGGAAAGAATAAGCTCGAGAGTCTGACGTCTTGCGGCGATAACCTTGGGGGAGTTGGTGTAGATCTCCATGCCCTGAGAAATCGGGAAGACGCAGGAGGCAACCAGTCTCTTGGGACCTAAAGCGGGTCCTCTCATTTCGGCTACCTCTGAAACGCAGATACGGCAGGCGCCGATCTCATTGATCTCCTTTAAGAAGCAGAGGGTGGGGATTTCAACGCCGGCGAGTCTTGCAGCTTCTAAAACGGTTGTACCCTTGGGAGCTTCAATCGCCATGCCGTTAACTTTTATGTTTAACATATCCATTGTCCGTTACCTCCTTTATTACTTCTTTGAAATTGCCTTGAACTTACATACGCCCATGCAAGCGCCGCACTTAACGCACTTCTCGGGATCGATTTCGTGAGCGGGGAGCTTTTTGCCGGGAGCTATGTAGGTGGTCTTTGTGATCGCGGAAGCAGGACACTGGCGTGCGCACATGCCGCAGCCTATGCACTTTTCCTTGTCGATCTCGTATTTAAGCAGGCTCTTGCAGACGCCTGCGGGGCACTTTTTGTCAACAACGTGGGCAACATATTCGTCTCTGAAGAAGCGAAGTGTTGCTAAAACGGGGTTGGGAGCAGTCTGACCCAAGCCGCAGAGCGAGTTTTCCTTGATGTAGTAGCAGAGCTTTTCAAGCTCGTCGAGGTCTTCAAGGGTTCCGTTGCCCTTGGTTATCTTGTCGAGCATTTCAAGAAGTCTCTTTGTACCAACACGGCAGGGAGTGCACTTGCCGCAGGATTCGTCAACGGTAAATTCGAGGAAGAACTTAGCCATATCAACCATACAGTTGTCTTCGTCCATAACGATCATACCGCCCGAACCCATCATGCAGCCGATAGCGGTAAGGTTATCGTAGTCAACCTCGGTGTCGATAAGGCTTGCAGGGATGCATCCGCCGGAAGGTCCGCCGGTCTGGGCAGCCTTGAACTTTTTGCCGTTGGGAATGCCGCCGCCGATATCCTCGATGATCTCGCGCAGGGTGGTACCCATAGGAATTTCAACAAGTCCGGTGTGCTTGATCTTTCCGCCGAGGGCGAATACCTTGGTACCCTTGGAGCGCTCGGTACCCATGGAAGCAAACCAGTCTGCACCCTTTAAGATGATCTGCGGGATGTTTGCAAATGTCTCAACGTTGTTTTCAACGGTAGGAGACTCATAAAGACCCTTAACTGCCGGATACGGAGGACGCGGTCTGGGCTCGCCTCTGTTGCCCTCGATAGAGGTCATAAGAGCGGTTTCCTCACCGCAGACGAATGCGCCCGCGCCGAGACGGATGTGAAGGTCGAAGTCAAAGCCGGAATCAAAGATGTTCTTGCCTAAAAGACCGTATTCTCTTGCCTGATCGATAGCAATCTGAAGTCTCTTAACAGCGATGGGGTATTCGGCTCTTACGTAAACATAGCCCTGAGTGGCACCGATAGCATAACCCGCTATTGCCATAGCCTCGATAACGCTGTGGGGGTCGCCTTCGAGAACGGAACGGTCCATGAATGCGCCGGGGTCGCCTTCGTCGGCGTTGCAGACAACGTATTTCTGGGGAGCTTTATTGGGTGCGCAAAGGCTCCACTTTCTGCCGGTGGGGAATCCTCCTCCGCCTCTGCCTCTCAGACCGGAGTCTGTAACAACCTTGATGACCTCTTCGGGGGTCATTTCGGTAAGAACCTTGCCCAAAGCTGCATAGCCGTCCATAGCTATGTATTCTTCGATGTTTTCGGGGTCGATAACACCGCAGTTTCTTAAAACTACACGGTGCTGGGATTTGTAGAATGCGGTCTCGCCCAGAGAAACGTTGCCGATAACCTCCTCGGCAACCTCCTTGCCGGTGTCGGTGTAAGCCAGACGCTTAACAACTCTACCCTTTAAGAGATGCTCGGAAACTATTTCATCAACGTCTTCGGGGGTTACACGGCTGTAAAATGTACCGTCGGGGTAAACAATAACAACAGGACCTAATGCGCAAAGACCGAAGCAGCCGGTCTGAACCATCTTGATTTCATCTTCAAGACCGTTCTTTGCAATGCTTTCATGGAAAGCAGCCTGTATTGCCTTACTGCCCGAGGAGGTACAACCGGTGCCGCCGCAGATAAGTACATGTGCACGAATCATAATTGTATCTTTCCTTTCTTGTTTTTAAGTATTCCTGCCAAAGTATTGTAGAATACTTTTTGTGTGGGGCAAATCAGTTGTTGTTTGCTCCGATGGTGTATTCGGTGATAACCTTGCCGCCCTTTAAATGCTCTTCAACAACGCGTCTTGCCTTGGCGGAGTCCATCTTAACGTAGGTGGTCTTTTCCTTGCCGGCTTCAAATACCTCAACAACCGGCTCGAACTGGCAGATGCCTATGCAGCCCGTCTGAGAAACGGTTACCTTGTCCTCAAGACCTGCCTTGTTTACTTCCTCAACAAAGGTGTTAAGAACAGGTCTTGCGCCCGCGGCGATACCGCAGGTTGCCATTCCGACTACAACTCTCACGTCGTTGGAGCCTTCTCTTAAAACTACCTTGTCCTTCATTCTGTCTTTAATTGCCTGTAGTTCAGCTAAAGATTTCATAGTATTTATCCTTTCTTAAAGCGCGAGATGTGCGCTTTAGCATTAGTTTAATGCGGAGCGGAACGAATGTGGTTATTCCTGCGGATTTCCGCCGGAATACTGCTCCTGCATATAGTCGCGTATCCAGCTTATAACCTCAAAGCTGTTTAACGGGACGTCTTCTAAAACCTCCCTCAGCTCTTTTGTTTTAAGCTCGCAGAGGGTTTTACTGTCGCGTGTGTGCAAAAAGTGGAAATCCCGTTCGGGATGTCCCTGAATAAGAGTGCAGATGCTTTCGGCAGCGTCCCCAAGCGGGGTGAAATCGATGTGATTTTTAAAGAAAACCGCCGTTACCGTTGTTCCGTGATCGTCGGGATATTCGCGCTCCCACTTTGAAACAACCTCCATGCTGCCGCCGGTCATTTCAGCCTCCATCTTTAATAAGGGAAGCCCCATTCCAACCTTGCGGGTGGTTCGTGTTGTGTAAAACGGGTCGGTGACGGTTCTGCGGATTTCTTCGCTCATGCCGCAGCCGTTGTCGCGGATTGTAAGAGTCAGCTTATCGCCAAGCTCATCAATAAATATTTCGGTGAGAGATGCGCCCGCCTTGACCGAGTTTTCGGCGATGTCGAGAATGTTTAAAGACAGTTCTTTCATATCATTCTCCCCTTAGATGTCCAAACAGCCTTTTTCTTACCAGAGTGGAGGAATAAGGCTCGTCGTCAAGCTCGAAATACTCGCGCTTTTCCTTTATGTCCCACAAGTAGTGAGCGTCTGAGCTCATTATAACCTTTTTGTCCTGCAAATTATGCTTTGAGATAATCGCTTCAGCCCTTTCGGGGTCGTGGAACTCTATGATGTCAAAGCGCGGCGTCGGAGGGAAAAATCCTAAAACCGCAAGAATACCGTTTGCCTCCCTGTCTATGTGAGCGGGATAACAGATTCCTCTGAACTTTCGCACCATATCGGGAACTTCGTCGATAGTAACCTCGGTTGCGTTTGAAAGGAGGTTATCCTCATGACCGATAACCTCGTCATTCTCATCAAGGATAAGCTGCTGCCCGAAGATATCGATTCGGTTTTTAATTGGTATTCTTTTTTTGTCAACCGCGCCGCTGAACGCCATAGCGTCGTCAAGCTGTTCAAAAAGGCAGACAACGTGGATGTCCTCGGCGGTGGTAAGCTCCATTCCCGCAATCGGAATGATGCCGTTTTTCTTAGCCGCCGCAAAGAAAGCGGGGCAGTTTTTGCAGGTATTATGGTCGGTAAGAGCCATAATGTTCAAGCCGTTCAACACGCCCATTCCTGCAATGTTGTTGGGAGTTGAATCATCATCTCCGCAGGGGGAAAGGCAGGAGTGGATATGCAGATCGTAGTAATATCTGTTCATGATATCAGAATCTGCGCTCAGAGCTTTTCTTTGAGCGTGCAGGCGATTTCATACGCAGGCTCGGAGGAGGAAAGTATGTTTACTCCCTTTGCATTGGCGGTGTCGATAACGTCCTGCGCGACTTCAACGCCCTCCGCCAGTATTATGCAGGCGGTATCGGCAAGCGAAGCCACTGCAAGGATGTTTATGTTAGACATAATCGTAATCCAGGCATTGTCCGCCTGAGCTCTTCCCATAACCCAGCTAAGAAGATCTCCGATATAAACTCCGTTTATTTCGCGGTCGCCGTCGGGCAGGGCGATTGTCTTAAAGCCGCAGCCGGCAAGTTGGTTAACAGTCATTACACGGTTTCCTCCTTGTTGGTAAGCTTGTTAAGCATTGCTTCAAGCTCCTTATTGTGAAGCAGCACGCACTGCGATTTATCCGCGCCGCAGGTTACAACGTCCTCCGCGAATGCTCTGCAATTGGGAGCGCCGCAGGAGCCGCAGTCGATTCCCGGCAGCTCGTTTTTAAGCTTCTGAATGTCCGCCATCATACGCAGCGACTGCGCCATATTGTCGCTCAGCCGTGATATCGGGCGGTATTCGGGAAGCTCGTCGAAAAGGTAGGTATCCGGAATGTAGCTTTGCTCATCTTTAGGAAGCTGATTGCGTGACACCGGAAGGTATCGCCTGAGAGTTTGCAGCCTTGCCTTTGCAATAAAGGGGTTCTGCACCGTCAGCACTCCGCCAACGCATCCGCCCGAGCAGGCGTTAAGCTCGATAAATTCGAGATTAGGGATATTTCCGTTTTCGATCTGATCCAAAACTCTTATAACATTGTCAATACCGTCGGCTGCAAGGTAATTGTCGTTAAACAAAGCCGTTGCTTCTCCGCCAGTGCTTGCCCAGCCTATTCCTATCATACCGGAATGGCAAAGGGGCGTATCCTGTGTTTCGTGCTTCATCTTGCTTATAAGCATAAAGTAAAGGTCGCTTATCGAGACTACAACATCAACATTGCTTTTGTAAGCCGCAAAGCCGTTTTTAACATAGCTTGCCTTTGCAGGGCAGGGAGATATAAAGCACACGCCTATATCCTCGTCTTTAAGCTCGGGATGAGCTTCCTTTGCCCTAAGCCTTGCAAGTCTTGCGGCAACCTCCATCGGAGGAAGAATGTGAATGATATTGTCGCTCAGCGATGGGAACCTAAGACCTATAAGCCGCAGTATTACCGGACAAGCCGAGCTTATCGCCGGCTTTTTAACTCCCTCGGTTTTAAGATAAAGCCTTGTGTATGCAGAAACCAGCTCAGCGGCAGCCGAAACCTCAAAAACGTCGTCAAATCCGATTTTGTACAAACCGTCTATAACGTAATCAACGTCGTCAAGATTGTCAAACTGACCATAAAGAGTCGGAGCGGGAAGGGCTATCTTCCATTTAAAGCGTTCCATAGCGTCCAGCTTTGAGCAGGTTGCCTTTTTGGCTTTATTCGGGCAGACACGAATACATTCTCCGCAGTCGATACATCTTTCCTGATTTATCACCGCGCGGTGATCGCTGATGCGTATTGCCTCGGTCGGACAGTGCTTTAAGCAGGTTGTGCAGCCGTTGCATTTTTCAGCGTCTAAATAAACCGAATGCTCGTATTTGTTCATAATACCCCCTCCTTTACATCTGCAAAATTAAGTAAGATTCACCACCATAGTAACCGTTGTTCCCACGCCGACCTCAGATTCTATCTTCATATCGTCGGTATAGCGCTTCATGTTGGGCAGACCCATTCCTGCGCCAAAGCCTAAGCTGCGCACATTGTCCGGAGCGGTGGAGTAGCCCTCACGCATGGCAAGAGAAATATCCTTTATGCCCGGACCGTGGTCTGACAAAACGATTATTATCTGGTCTTCGGTCACCGTAACGTCGGCGCTTCCGCCGTTTGCGTGGATGACCATGTTGATTTCGCCTTCGTACATGGCGATAGATACTCTTCTGATAATTTCGGGGCCGATGCCAAGCTGCCTTAAATTCTTCTTCACCTGAACCGAAGCCTGACCGGCTGAGGTGAAATCGGAGCCGTCAACATCGAAATGGAAGGTTAAGCCATCCATTATTTAACTTCTTCCGCCTTTAATCCGTTTGTGTATAGTATTCCGCAGGCTTCATACATACGCTTGTCGGTGGCAAGCAGAACTATTCCGCTTTCCTCGGCAAGGCTTATCATCTCTTCGTTCGGCTTTTTGGAACGAACGAAAACTATACAGCGCATATCCATCATTTCGGCGGTTCTTATAACCTGTGAGTTGACAAGTCCGGTAAGAAGCACAGCCTGATCCTTAACGTATGCCAGAACGTCGCTCATCATGTCGCTTCCGCAGGCGGAGTAAACATGAGAGCCCAAAAGCTCCTCACCGCAGACGGTGCTGGCATTCAGAAGTTCCTTGATTTTTGATATTTTCATCAGATGCTTCCTCCCCACTAAAGGCTTTCAATTATCAGAAACCGTATTTTGCTAAAATGCCGTCAACATCGTCAACAGTCAGACGTCCATAAACATCGTCGTTGACGGTAAGAACGGGAGCAAGTCCGCAGGCACCTATGCAGCGGCAGGCAGTAAGAGAAAATCTGCCGTCGGCAGTGCATTCGTCCCCACCGATGCCGAGCTTTTCGCTTATCTTGTCAAAGATATTGCCGGAGCCCTTAACATAGCAGGCGGTACCCAAGCAAACAGAGATGTTGTATTCTCCCTTGGGAACCAGAGTGAACTGAGCGTAGAACGTTGCCACTCCGTAAACCTTCTCCATCGGAATGCCCAGCTCACGCGCGATGAGCGACTGGATTTCGATAGGAAGGTAGCCGTAAATGCCCTGAGCCTTCTGCATTATGGGCATAAGGCAGCCCTTTTCTTGCTTGTTTTCGTTGATAAACTGCATAAGCTCGGCTTCTTGCTCGGGTGTGCCTCTGAAGGGAATGGACGTAATTTTGTTACCCATTTATTTAACCTCCTTAAAGAATTATGTTTGCGTTTTTTGGCAGACGGCGTTTTTAACCGCGTCCGCCCCAAGCGTGTCGGATAAGTAAGCTTACCACAACCCGCCTTTACACGCACATCAAGATTATAACATATTTTTATCTCAATATCAATAGCGTTTAAGCCAAAATCGCACTAAAAAAATGGTCAAAATCGCACCAAAATGGGTTAATACTGTCTT
This sequence comes from uncultured Ruminococcus sp., assembly GCA_900553675.1. Taxonomy (GTDB): domain Bacteria; phylum Bacillota; class Clostridia; order Oscillospirales; family Ruminococcaceae; genus Faeciplasma. The sequence goes on from USEH01000041.1 coordinate 13,068, forward strand.
TGACTGGATATATTATCCCGGAAAAAACAGGGGTTCCGAAAGAATATGTTGAAAAATCGCGAAGATTATGTTAAAATCAAATCAACATTATTATAAAGGATGGTAGCAGCATGGAAAAGAGCATAAAGGAGTTAAAGCAAAGGGCGGTTGAAATCGTCGACGCCCTCGAAAAAGTATACCCCGAGGCGCAATGCTCGCTTGTTTACATAAAGCCCTACGAGCTTTTGATAGCCACTCGTCTTTCGGCGCAGTGCACCGACGCGCGCGTGAACATCGTCACAAAGGATTTATTTGCAAAGTATCCCACCCTCGAATCCTTTGCCGCAGCTGACGTTAAGGACGTTGAGGAGATAGTCCGCCCCTGCGGGCTTTTCAGAACCAAGGCAAAAAGCATTGTCGAGCTTGCAAACGTGCTTGTAAACCAGTACGGCGGAGAGCTTCCCGACACCTTAGAGGAGCTTATAAAGCTGCCAGGCATAGGCAGAAAGACAGCCAATCTTATAATGGGAGATGTTTACCACAA
>USEH01000042.1 GCA_900553675.1 uncultured Ruminococcus sp.
ACCAGCAGCGCGCCCTTGGGCAGCTTGGCGCCGATGGCGGCGTATTTATCAGGGTCATGCAGGAAGTCCACGATTTCGGTGAGGGCTTCCTTGGCTTCATCCTGGCCGGCCACGTCCTTGAAGGTTTTGCCGGTCTGGGCTTCGATATAGATTTTCGCGTTGGCCTTGCCCAGGGTCAGGGCGTTGGTGCCGCCCATCCGCTTGCTCATGCCCCGCATGATGAACTGCCACATGATGGCAAAGAACGCGATGGGCAGCACAAAGGACACCAGGAAGCTCAGCAGCGGAGAGGCCTGGGTGGGAATGGCGGCGGAGAAGCGCACGCCATATTTCTCCAACAGGCTCGTCAGATCGTTATCCCAGGGCCACACGCCGGTTTTGAAATACGGCTTGTCTGTGGGCAGGATAGCCGCCATCTTTTCGATATCCTCGGTGTTTTCGTCCTGCAAAACGTCGATAGCGTCGTCGACCGTTACGATACCAACCAAGCGGTTTTCGCCGTCCACAACAGGAAGCGCCAGAAGGTCGTACTTTGCAAGAGTTGCCGCGACCTCCTCTTTATCGTCCTTGGTTTTAACGCTGATGATGTTTTCGCTCATCAAATCCTCGATTTTGGTGTCGTCCTGTGCGGTTATAAGGTCGGAAAGCGAGATTACGCCGATAAGCTTTCGCGCCTCGGTTACATAGCAGGTGTAAATAGTCTCTTTTGCAACGCCGACCTGACGGATTTTTTGGATTGCCTGCCCGACTGTCATGCCCTTGTTCAGATACACAAACTCCGGCGTCATAAGGCTTCCTGCACTGTCGTCGGGATAGGCAAGCAGCTCGTTTATCTGCCGCCTTGTCGCCTCGTCGGTGTTCTTTAATACACGCGATACGACGTTTGCGGGCATCTCCTCGATGATGTCAACGGTATCGTCTAAGAACAGCTGGTCTACCATCTCTCTTATTTCGCGGTCGGAAAACGCCATTATCAGCTGCTCCTGCTGGTCTGAGTCGAGGTAGGCAAAGGTCTCCGCCGCAAGCTCCTTGGGGAGAAGACGGAAAAGTATGGGGATGTCGCGCGGTTCGGCTTCGTCGAATATTGCCGCAATGTCCGTCGGGTTCATTTCGTTCATTATCAGCTTCAGCTCGGCAAACTTACGCTGGTTCAACAGCTTGATAACGATATCAAATACAGTTGTTTTTTCCATTTTTTAACCTCCAATCTTTTTAATTGGAGGGAAGCGCTCAATCCGGGAAACAGGCAAATAAGATTGCCGTCACCCAATAAAGGGCTTTCCCTCGCGGCTTGGTACTGTTACTGCCTGAATCCATGATTTTCACTCCTTGTTTTAAACGATTTGTCTGCAATAACTGACTGTCTTATTATTTTACAACACTTTACCCGCCGTGTCAAGAATATTGTGGGCGTAATTTTCTGATATAAACATATGAAACTATTTTTCTGCGGAATTATCCCTTATATTTTATATTGAATACAGCGCTCTTACCTGCTATAATTGTCTTGTAGAATATAGCAGACTGCGTTATAGACGCGGCTCTGCTCGGAAAGGACAGATTTTGACATGACAAAACAGCTCTTCAATTCGGGATGGAGTTTTGCTCTTAAAAAAATCGGCGAAAAGCCGGAAGCGGGCGACTATCGTCCGGTGGACATTCCGCACGACTGGCTGATTCACAACACCCGTGCGCTTTATGCCGATGGCGACGGCTGCTATAAAAAAATATTCACCGTAAACGAGATAGAGGGCAGGGTATATATCCTGCGGTTCGACGGCGTTTATATGGACTCAGAAATCCTTCTCAACGGCGAAAGAATATTTGAGTGGAAGTATGGCTATACAACCTTCGACGTCGAGCTAAAAGGCTTGCGTGAGGGGGAAAACGTAATCGAGGTGATAGTTCATCACAAGTCCCCCAACACCCGCTGGTATTCCGGCGCGGGCATTTTCAGAAATGTCTGGCTGACCGTTTCGGGCGAGGATAGAATAGTTCCCGACGGCACCTATTTCTGCGCCGATTTGGACGGCGACAGGTGGGCGGTCGGAATAGATACCGAAGCTGTCGGCTCGGGCGAGGCTGTAATCCGTCACACTCTTTCAGACAGAGAGGGTCACACCGTTAAGACGGCGGAGAAGCCCTGCGTTCTTACTTCTGAGGTCGCGCGCGTTAATCAGAGTTTTTGGGTGGATAACATCCGCTGCTGGGACATCGACGACCCATATCTTTACACCCTTAAAACCGAAGTCATCAAAGGCGGCGAAAGCGTTTATGAGAGAGTGGAGCGCGTCGGCTTCAAGACGGTCAAGTTCACCACCGACGACGGCTTCTTCTTAAACGGCAGGTGGGTTAAGATTCACGGCGCTTGTATGCACCACGACATGGGAGCGTTAGGCTCGGCAGTCAACAAAAACGCTATCCGCCGCCAGCTTGAAATTATGAAGGGGATGGGCGTAAACTCAATCCGCACATCTCACAACCCTCCCGCGCCGGAGCTTATGGAGCTGGCTGACGAAATGGGTATTATGATAGACTCCGAAGCCTTTGATATGTGGGAGCTTAAAAAGACCGACTACGACTATGCCCGCTTCTTTAAGGAGTGGCACGAGCGGGACGTGCGCAGCTGGGTTCGCCGCGACCGTAATCACGCCAGCGTTATCATGTGGAGCATTGGCAACGAGATATACGACACCCACGCCTCGCCCCACGGAGTTGAAATCACCGAGGAGCTAAAGCGGTGCGTGCGGATCGACGATTACAACGTCAAATTCCCAGTAACAATCGGCTCGAACTATATGCAGTGGGAGGGTGCGCAGAACTGCGCTGAGCATATCGACACCGTCGGCTACAATTACACCGAGCGGCTTTACGACGAGCATCATGCCAAGCACCCAGATTGGATAATATACGGCAGTGAGACTGCTTCCACCATTCAGTCGCGCGGGGTATACCACTTCCCGGCGGCAAAGCTTGGCACCACTCACGACGATCACCAGTGCTCATCACTTATGAACTGCGCCACCGGCTGGGGCTCGGTCAGCGCGGAATACAATATCACTCAGGACAGAAACCACAAATTCTGCCTGGGTCAGTATATCTGGACGGCGTTTGACTACATCGGCGAGCCTACGCCCTACTGGACAAAGAACTCCTACTTCGGTCATATCGACACCGCAGGATTCCCCAAGGACACCTACTACGCCTACCACGCCGAGTGGCTGGGCGATAAGGCGGAGCCGTTTGTTCACCTTTTGCCCCACTGGGACTTTAACGAGGGTCAGCTGATTGACATTTTCATATTCTCAAACTGCCATAAGTCCGAGCTGTTTGTAAACGGCGTTTCAAAGGGCGAGTATGTCCACAACCATGTTGACGGCACCGAGCTTTCGGGTCGTTGGCAGATACCGTATGAAAAGGGCGAGATCAAGGCTGTCGGCTACGACGAAAACGGCGTTAAGGTGTGCGAGCAGGTGAAATATTCCTTCGGAGACCCTGCCGAAATCGTCCTTACCCCATCCAAGACCGAGCTTAAAGCCGACGGCGAGGATATGATTTTTGTTGAGATTTCCATGGCTGACGACAAGGGACACCCGGTCGAGAACGCCCGAAACCGCGTGAACGTGACTGTTTCCGGCGCAGGAAGGCTTGTAGGACTTGACAACGGCGACTCCACCGACTACGACCAGTACAAGGGAACCAGTCGCAAGCTGTTCAACGGCAAGCTTTTAGCCATGATTGCCGCCAAGGACGTCGCAGGTGAGATAGTTATGAGGGTATCCTCCGTCGGTCTTGATAATAAGGTCATAAAGCTTATTGCGGTTCCCGCAGAAATGCGCGATGGGGTATGCTGCACCTTTGAGAACACGCCGAGCGAAGCATCAGACGAGGTTCCGGTAAGAAAGATAGAGCTTTCGCTTTCGACACAGAGAATCACGCCCGAAACCGGTGTGGCTGAGGCGACTGTGAAGATATATCCCGAAAATTCAACCTTTACCTTTGACGACATAGAGTTCAAGGCGATTACCGACGCCGGCATAGAGACAAATCTTGCCTCCATCGAAAAGCAGGAGGGCAGGGCGGTCATCACGCCCAAGGGGGACGGCGAATACAGGCTGCGCGCCTACTGCAAAAACGGCACTCCATATGAAGAGATAATCTCCGAGCTGGAAATTTCAAACCATGGCTTCGGCGCTGCCGGCTTTAACCCGTATGACGGCATTGTGTGCGCATCGCTTTATTCAGATGCCACCGAGGAGCTGCAAAACGTCTTTGAGGGAGGGGTTCAGACTCTGCGCGAAGACACCTTTATCGCCTTTAAAAACGTCGATTTCGGAGCTGTCGGTTCAGACGAGGTAAACGTGGGAATATATCTCAACGGCTATGAGCCGATACCGTTTGAAATCACCGACGGCGAGGGCAGGCTGCTTGGCTCCTACGAATACTTAAAGCAGCCGCGCTGGAATCACTACCAGTATATGATTTGCAAGCTGAGCGAGCGTATACGCGGGGTTAAGGACATAAAATTCGTCTTCCACAAGCAGATAAGGTTTAAAGGCTTTGAGTTCATCCGCCCGACAAGGGTTGGCGAGGTTATAAAGGCTGTAGACAACGACGGCGTTTATGGCGATGCTTTCAGGATTGAGCCTGATTGCATTGCGGAAATCGGGAACAATGTAACCGTAGAGTTTAACGGCTTTGATTTCGGCGAGGAGGGCATAACCAAGATCACTATCAAGGGCAGAAGCCACAATCCGAACGACACAATTCATGTGCGCTTTGCAACCGAATCGGGCGCGGATAATCAGATAGTCGAGTTTGCCGGCTCGGAGGATGTTGTTACAAGAACATTTGAGCTGACAAAGGTTAAGGGCAAGGCGGATTTGAAGCTTGTGTTCCTGCCGGGATGTAAGTTTGATTTGTATGAGATTGTGATTGACAGATAAGGGGACGGCTGATTTTAGCCGCTGTGGAATGTCTTTCCTTGGAAAATTGTTTGAGGTATGTACAGATTTCTGCACATACCTCTTTTTCTCGATATATGAGATTTGCTACAGCAATATGTATCCCAGCGCGACAAGCAGCTTGATATCCGCCTTGTTTTTATACAGTGTAAACAGCATTAAGAGTATCAGCAGGCTGTCGGTGTCGAGCTTGCCCGCTTCTCCGAGGAGACTTTTAAATATCTCGGAAACCGAGAATCCGGTGTTCATAAGATTTCCTCCGTGGTATGTCTGTCCCGCGGGCTGTGCAGCCCTTGAATGCTCCTGAGGGCGACTTCCTCCCTGACTGCCATGGTTCGGGCTTCCTGCACCCTGTCTGCTGTTATTGTTATTATTATTGCCCATGGAACGATTGCCATGTCCCGAATTCTGGGACTCCGTGCTTGGCTGAGCTACCATCGACCGCGAGCGCTTTTGCATTTCGCGCAGGCGTTCGAGTGCCTCCTCCTGCATTTTATTGAACTCCTCGGGGCTTGTGCTGTTGTTGGCTGGCAAGGCTTATATCAGTCCTTTCGTTGGATTTTCCTATCAGATGATTCCGCTTGCTTTTATCAGCGGGATGAGGTTTAAAAGCCGCAGGATTTTAATTGCGCTGTCTGCCCGCGCCTGCTTTTTTGCACTTAAAAGCGGCTTTAAGGCAAGGATAAAGCGGATGTTCTCGTCGTCCGAGCCGCTGTTTTTAAGTGTACCGGCAAGGCTTGCAAGCTTGGCGATATCTAAGTTACCAAAGAGATCGCCGGAGTCGGGCGGCGATGACTGCTGTGAGCCGCCCCCTCCTAAAAGCTGTGCAAGGGCGTTTCCCACATTTGTGGACGCACCTGCACCCGTTGATGCTCCCGCGCCGGAAAACTGATTCATCCCGCCAAAGGACGGCTGGGCGGCATTGTTCGCCCCGAATGAGCCGTTTGCAGAGCCGGGGTCTTCGCCGGTCGTCGGGGAATCAGGGGACAGTCCGAGCATGGCTGCAAGCTCTGAAATCTGCTTCATGCTTTCCTCATCCTGAAGTATATTCTGAATTTTTCCGGCAAGATCGTCCATATTGGCTTTGTCCTTTCTGCTGATATCTCTGCGCCTGCCTGAGTGATACGGTTTAGCTTATCCGAAAATCTTTTTCATAAGCTCCTTGGCTTGAGGACTTGAAAGCACCGCCTGTGCGGTTACGGGATTTGAAAGTGCGGCTGTCAGCTTTGCGGCTTCGTTTTTGGGGAGAGTCCCTAAAAGCCGGTCGAAGGTTCCTGCCGAAAGCTCATCGCGGAGCTGCTTTTCGCTTACTCCGAGCTTTGCAGAAGCGTTTTTTACAAGATAGTTGATTTGATTCTGATTCAGGTTCATAAATCTGCCTCCATGTTTGTGGCTTCGACCGTAGTTTTGCACAATATTGCCATGTGATGGCAGCAATTTGCGGCGAAGTCTTGAAAAAAGTGAAATAATATGTTATGATATTCTCAGTATTTGATTGCGGATAAAGGAGCGGGTAGCTTATGCGGATTATAGCTTTTTCGGACACTCACGGTATGCGCGGCGCAGTCCTTAAGCTGTTTTCGGAAACCTATGACAAGACCGATTTTTATATTTTCTGCGGAGACGGCATACGCGATGTTGAATATGCAAAAAAGGAATATCCTGATATAAAGGTAGTTATGGCTCGCGGAAACTGCGATTACACCAGCATCGGAGCGGATGTTGAGCTTTGCGAGGCTGAGGGCTTTAAGATAGGCGTAACTCACGGTCATATTCACGGCGTGAACTGGGATACCTTTGGTCTTGAAAAGTTAGCGTTTGATAACAAGCTATCGCTTGTAGTGTACGGTCACACCCACTGCCGCGAATGTTTGTATAAGGACGGCGTTTATTACGTAAATCCCGGAAGCCTTGCTTTGCCGAGGGACGGTATGGGACCCTCCTACGCCGCAATAGATATCATTCCGTCGGGGATAATGGTAAGCCACGCCGACTTTGAAAGATAACTTTCTTTGGTATTTTACCCGCTGATTTATTATATGCTGATAATAGGTGAAAGTTTACCGGATGCGTTGCGTAAAGTGATGTTTGATGCGCGAGATCTTTGTATAAAAAATAAAGCGGCGCTGACGGAAGTAGGAAAAAACCATCTTCCGAAAAGCTCCGCCTGCAATAAAAGAATATTGAAAGGACGTTATTATTATGTTGGAACAGCTGAAAAAAGAAGTTTACGAGGCTAATATGCTTCTGCCGAAGTATGGGCTTATCACCTTTACGTGGGGCAACGTTTCGGGAATCGACCGCGAAAAGGGGCTTATTGTAATCAAGCCCTCAGGCGTTGAGTATGACGTTATGAAGCCTGAGGACATGGTTGTTGTTGACCTTGATGGCAAGGTGGTGGAGGGCGACCTCAATCCGTCGTCGGACACTCCCACCCACATCGAATTTTACAAGGCATTTCCGAATATCGGCGGCGTTACCCACACCCATTCCACCTGCGCGACCTCGTTTGCTCAGGCAGGAAAGGGCGTTCCCGCGCTCGGTACCACTCACGGCGATTATTTCTACGGCCCGTTCCCCTGCACCCGCCGGATGACGCCGGAGGAGATCGCCGGGGAATACGAGAAGGAAACCGGAAACGTGATCGTCGAGACCTTTGGGGGCAGGGACCCCGATCAGATTCTTCAAGGACAAGGACCCGGATGCTATACCCGCAGTGCTGGTTCATTCGCACGGTCCGTTCACATGGGGCAAGGACCCGATTGATTCGGTTCACCACTCGGTAATCTTAGAGGAGTGCGCAAAGATGGCACTCAATGCCTTTGCGCTGAATCCGGGACTTCAGTCTATGCAGCAGGAGCTTTTGGATAAGCATTATCTGCGCAAGCACGGCGCAAACGCCTACTACGGTCAGAAGAAGAAATAAATTTTCGACATCATTGAGAGATGTGCAGATTTCCGCGCATCTCTCTTTTATTTTTTGAGAAGAGGATATGCCAGCCACAATGACACATTCTGTCATTGCAATTTCCGGGTTGCGCACTAACCTTCCTATCCCCGCAGGAGTCGGACAGACAATTACCCACCCCAAAAATCAAAAAAAATAAAAAAATTTCCCCAAACCCCTTGACATTTTCAAAAAAATGAGTATTATAATAATTAGAACATACGTTCTCAGCACTCCGCACGACCTTCAAAAAAAGGTCAACCTATTTCATCGCGGAGCGCCTGAACCATTTGCAAAGAGCGGAAAGCTTGTCAGACTTTCCATAGCTCTTTTTTTGTTGCTTAAAAGCCTGCTTGCACAAACCTGCTTGTGTACAGCAGGCTTTGGAAAGGAAGTGCTTTTTCAGTTGGACAACAAAGCGTTTATTTGCGGCGGCTGCGGCAATAGGCTGCGCGAACCCTCCGAGTCGAACGGCAGATTCGTCTGCCCTGAATGCGGCTGCGACGGGCTGGCTGACGCAAGGGTCTGCTCTGTGTGCGGCGAAATCCTCCCCGAATCAGAGTTTGAGGACGGTGACGGCGAGCTTTGCGGAAATTGCCGCAGGGCTGCGCAGCACTTTTTCAGGCTGTTTCTGGGAAAATGGTTCACCCGCGCGGAGGTGAACTATCTCAATAAGGTCTATGAGGGGCGCGACTTGGGCGAAGGAATCGAAAGGTTCGGCACTGTATGACGGCTATTGGCACTCAGGACAGAAACAGGATATACTCGGAATACCAGTCGGCTAAAAACTACCGCGCAGTTGCAAGGGATAACGGAATTTCGGACTCAACCGTGCGGCGGATAGTCCGCGAGGAAAATCTAAGGCGTTCTCCCGCTTCGGCAGACGCGGGATATTCCGGAATCGACGGCTTTTTAAAAGCCAAGCAGCCGGTTATTATCGGGCTGATAAACAAGTATCTGGCTGCGCTTTCGGATGACGAAAGAATCTCATCGGCGACAATGCCCCAGATAGCCTCGGCGATGTCTACACTTGTGGAAAAGCTGACAGTTGATGCCCCCGACGACGCTACAGAAAGCATCGACCCTCTTTCGCAGAGCTTTATCGAGCTTGCTGCCCGTCTCGACGAGGAAAGACTTAAGAAGGCAGGGGAGGGGTGAGAAAATGTTCAGCGAAAAACAACTGAAAATCCTTGCCTTTCCCTATACCTCCTACTCGGCACTTATCTGCGACGGCGCGATACGCTCGGGCAAGACCCGCATTATGACGGTCGCTTATATCGACTGGGCAATGCGGAGCTTTTCGGGAACGCGCTTTGGAATATGCGCTAAAACCATCGATTCCGCGGTCAAAAACATCATCCAGCCGTATATGGAAATGTATTGGTCGCGAAAAGACTACAAGCTTAAGTGGCGGCGCACCGATAAGGTCTTGGAGGTCAGCCGGGGAGATCGGACGAATTATTTTGAAGTGTTCGGCGGCTTGAACGAGGCAAGCTTTTCGCTTATTCAAGGGCGGACGCTCGGCGGTGTTCTTTTAGACGAGGTTGCGCTGATGCCCAAAAGCTTTGTTCAGCAGGCTATCGCCCGATGTTCCGAGGAGGGAGCCAGACTATGGTTTTCCTGCAATCCCGACACACCGCAGCACTGGTTCTACAAGGAGTGGATCCAGCGCGCCGAGGAGCGCAACGCGCTTCACATCCGGTTCAGCTTAGAGGACAACCCATCGCTTTCGCAGGCTACCTTGGAACGGTATAAATCCTCCTACACCGGCGCGTTTTATGAGAGGTATATTTTAGGGCGGTGGACAGCCGCTGAGGGGCTTGTTTACGAACTTCCCGACGACGCTGTTACAGATGACATCCCTCATGGCGGGGAGTACTACATCTCCTGCGACTACGGCACCTTGAACCCATTTTCTGCGGGATTGTGGTGCTTGCGAGACGGCGTGGCGACGCGCATCGCGGAATACTATCACGACGGCAGAGAATCCGGCGTCCAGCTCACCGACGAGGAATATTATTCCGAGCTTGTAAGGCTTGCGGGAGACAGAGATATCCGCGCGGTGATAGCGGATCCGTCTGCAGCTTCGTTTATCACCCTTATAAAGCGAAAGGGCAGATTTCGGGTGAAAAAGGCGAGAAACGACGTTTTAAACGGAATCCGCCTGACCGCCTGTCTCATAAAAAACGGCAGGGTGAAGATTCATCGCAGCTGCAAGGACGCACTGCGCGAGTTTTCGCTATACCGCTGGGACTCCTCCGCCGAGACAGACAGGGTGATAAAGGAAAATGACCATGCTATGGACGATATCCGCTATTTCTGCTACACCGTTATCAGACGCGCCGACGGCGCTTACTCAGGGGAATCTATTTGAAAGGATTTGATTTTACGAAAACATATCAGGACTTAATTGAAATTATCGAAAGGGACGGCGGACCGGAGGGCTTTCTGCTTCCGGCGGTGGACGACTACCGCTCCGGAACTCAGTACCGCACCTGCCTTGAAGCGCAGGAGTACTGGAAAAACCGCAATCCCACCATCGAAAAGTACCGCAGGCTTTTGTACACCGTAACCGGAAGCGCGGTCCCGGACAACTACTCTGCGGACTATAAGCTCGCTTCAAACGTGTATTTCCGCTTTGTGACCCAGACGGTGCAGTATCTTCTGGGCAGAGGGGTGAGGTTTGAAAATCCCGAAACGGCAAAAAGGCTGGGCGAGGACTTTGATTTTAAGCTTCAGACAGCACTGACCTACGCCATAAACGGCGGCGCGGCATACGGTCTGATGAACTACGACCGGCTGGAGGTTTTCGGGGCGGACGAATTTGTCCCGATATACGACGAGGAGACGGGTGCCTTACGTGCCGGAATACGCTTTTGGCAGCTGTCGGATGAAAAGCCGATGCGCCTTACCCTTTACACCGAGGACGGCTACACCGAATACATCTGCCGCGACGGCGAGCTTTCGGTGATGTCTCCCAAAAGACCCTACAAGCAAAGCGTTGGGGTGATTGACGGGTTAGAGCCTATTATTACCGACGGCGGCAACTACTCATGCTTCCCGATTGTGCCGCTGTTTTCTCCGCGCGGACAGTCTTCAATAGTCGGCTTCCGCAGACAGATAGACTGCCACGATCTTATAGAATCCGGCTACGCCAACGATATCGACGACGCTTCGCTGATATACTGGACGATTTCCAACGCAGGCGGCATGGACGATATCGACCTTGCAAAGTTTATCCGCCATATGCGCACGGTGCGAGCGGCTGTTGTCGACGACGACGGAGCAAAGGCGGAGGCGCACACCGTTGATATGCCCTACCAAAGCCGCGAGGCAATACTCGACCGCTTGGAATCGGATATGTACAGGGATTTTATGGTGCTTAATACCAACATAATCTCCTCCGGCAACAGCACAGCAACCGCTATAAAGGCTGCATACGAGCCGATGAACCTTTATTCAAATATGCTCGAAGCAAACGTCCGCCGGTTCATAAGGGGACTTATGAAGGTCATAGGAATCTCGGACGAGTTCAAGTTCCTGCGTTCCAGCATAGTAAATGATCTGGAAAAGGCAAGAACAATTCAGACTAGGATTTCAACAGTGCTTATGCTCCGCGAGCTTTTCGGAGATGAAAGGATAAAGGAAATGGTGGAAAACATCTTAGCACAAGAGAGCTGAGCATATTGTCGCAAAAAATTAAAAGCTTTAGAGCCGGCCTTTCTCGAAAGGCTGGCAGGGTTAAGGGGCAGAGCCCTTGCGAGGTCGAGGGCGAGGAGCCCTCGTCGCTCCCCGCAGGGAGCGAAATCCCCAGCGAAGCGAAACGCAGGATGGGTAGAAGAAAAACAGTCCGGTGGACTGTTTTTTCGTAGGGAGACCCTCGTTGGGGGTCTCCCTATGGGCTCGCGGAGCGAGTCCATGACTGCACAAACTTGTTGTTATTGCATATTTGGGTATATAGTCTTACGTAACCTCCCAAAAACATATCGCATCCCAAAAAACTAATGAAAGGAATCATTAATCTATGTCATTAACCAGAAGAATGCTCAAAGAAATGGGCATTGAGGACGCCAATATAGAAAAAATCATCGCAGCACACGCCGAAACCGTCGGAGCGCTTAAAAAGGCTCCGGCTGTTCCCGAGGTCGACTGGAAGTCTAAGTATGAGGAGCTTTGCGCCGATTACGAGGGCTACAAGCAGAGCGTGGAGCAGGAAAGGCTCAGGCAGAAAAAGGAAACTGTTCTGAGAGAGCTCTTAAAAGAATGCGGAGTTCTGCCGGAGTGCATTGAGCCTATTTTAAAAATCTCCTGCCCTGAGACAATCGACCTCGGCGAAGACGGCAACCCCGTTGATATCGACGGGATAAAGTGCGAAATAAGCGAGCATTGGAAGGCGTTTATACCAAAAACTGCGACGGTCGGAGCAAAGGTCGCCGCACCGCCCAAGGAAACGGGCGTTAAAACCTACACAAGGGAGGATATCCGCAGGATGTCTCCCGAAGAAATCAACCGTAACTATTCAAAAATTATGGGCGATTTGAAAAATTCTAAATAATGAAAGGAAAATGTAATTATGGCAGTAACTAATTTTATCCCCGAGCTTTGGAGCGCAAGACTTTTGGACGCGCTGGAAAAGACCCACGTTGCGGCAAACCTTGTAAACCGCGACTATGAGGGCGAAATACGCGGTCAGGGCGACACCGTCCACATCAATTCCATCGGTTCCATAACCGTTAAGGACTACGCCAAGAACACCGACATCTCCGCCCCCGAAACTCTTTCAACAACCGATCAGACCCTTGAAATCTCTCAGGCAAAGTACTTCAACTTCCAGATCGACGACGTTGACGCAGCTCAGGCGGCAGGCGACCTTATGGATAAGGCAATGCGCAAGAGTGCATATGCTCTTAAGGACGCTGCGGATTCCTATATTTTAGGCATTCTTGCAGCAGGAGCAGACACCGCAAATGTAATCGGCGCAGGCACAGCAGTTGCCCTTAATGCTTCAAATATCTATGAGAATATCGTTAAGCTCAGATTGCTTTTGGACAAGAACAACGTTCCCAACGAGGGCAGAACCCTTGTTATCCCGCCCGAGGCTTATGCGCTTTTGTTGCAGGATCAGCGATTTACTTCCGGCGGCGGAGCAATGGGCGAGGAAGCTTTAAGAAGCGGCTATATCGGCAGCGTTGCAGGCTTTGAGATTTACGAGTCGAATAATTGCGTTAAGAGCGGCTCTGCCTATACCATCACCGCTCAGGTGAAGTCGGCTTGTACCTATGCCGAGCAGATTGTCGAGACCGGCGCATATCGCCCCGAAAAGAGATTTGCCGACGCTGTAAAGGGTCTGCACGTCTATGGCGCAAAGGTCACTGACGGCAAGCAGATTGCAGCGCTCAAGTGTACTTTCTGATTCATAGCTATCCCTCAATAGCAAAAAACTAAAAGCTTTCGATCCAGCCTTTCTCGAAAGGCTGGCAGGGTCTTGGGGCGGCGCCCCAAGTCGCGCTCCGCAGAGCGCGAAATCCCTTGCGTTAGCAAAACGCAGGAGAGGGAACAAAAACAGTCCGGTGGACTGTTTTTGTGTGGGA
>USEH01000043.1 GCA_900553675.1 uncultured Ruminococcus sp.
AGCGTGTGCTCTGAGGCGATGACATCCCCGCAAAAGCCGTTTTCATACAGCCACGGCAAAGCGCCGGTGTGGTCGGCGTGGGAGTGAGTAAGAAAAACCGTTTGTATCTTGGGAATCTGATGCGGCATAAGCCGTGGGTAATTGTCGTTCTCCGCCGCCATTAAACCGCAGTCCACCAAAAAATCAATGCTTTCGCCTGTTACGTGAAAGCAGTTGCGCCCATGCTCGCCGCAGCCTCCGGCAATGTAAAGCTTCATAGTATCACCCCTTCTGCCCGTCGATAAAGCGGTTGAGAATCAGCAGTGCCGTTGTTGTCAGCAGCACACACAGCACCGCCATAGCCATACCTATTGACACGCTTCCCTGCTCAAACTCGCGCATGATATATGTCGATACAACTAACGTGTTGGGCGGAGCTATCAGGCTGGCGGTGACAAGCTCGCGAAATGCTATAATAAAGGTCATCATCCAGCCGGTGGCAACACCTTTTATTATCAGCGGCAGCGTTATTTTTCGGAAGATGTAAAATGGACTTCCCCCGAACACCCGTCCTGCCGCCATAAGACTTTCGGATATCTGCGTAAACGAGGATGTTACATATTGGACGGTATAGGGCAGAAACAGCACAACATATGCAAGCACCAATATTCCCAGAGTGTTATACAGCGGGAGTATATTGTAAATCTGATTCCAGAACAGCATAATTCCTATTACCAGAACTATGCTTGGGAGCATTTCGGGCAAAAGTCCTATAGCCTCCACAATCTTTTTCAGCTTGGAATCGGAGCCGCGAATCGCTAAGACAAGCACAGTTCCCAAAACCGCGCATATGCTCGCCGAAGCCGTTGCTAAAAGCAGACTGTTTTTGATTGCGCTAACGCCCTTGGTGTTCTCGGTGAACAGCTCGATATAGTGCGCAAAGGTGAAGTTCCCTGCGGCAAAGCCATAGCCCCGAAGCTTGATGAGCGAGGTCGATATGATAGAAAAGTATGGGATTCCGATTGCCAATATAAGCACCATGACAATATATGTCCATGCAAGCACCTTGACAATCAGCGGCAGTCTGATTTGTGCAAACCTGCTTCCCTTTCCGCCTACGAGGTTATAGCTTTTTCTTAATGTGATGTAGTTCTGAAGCATCCACATAACAAGGCATACGCCTATCAGCACGGATGCAAGGGTCGCGGATTTTCCGAACTGGATCGGCGCAACGGTGGCGTAGCGGTGAATTTCGGTTGTGAACACCTCAAACCCGAACCGCTTGCCCAGCGTTGCGGGAGTGCCGTATTCCGCTATTGTCTTAACGAATACCAGCAGTGCGCCTATGGCATAGTTTCCGCTTATCAACGGCAGAAAGATTTTGTAAAGCCTGCGTGCAAATCCCGCTCCGAACACTGCTCCCGATTCTTCAAGGCTGGATGGGATATTCAGCATAGCGTTTTTGAGCATAGTCAGCATAAAAGGGAACACGTGCAGGCTCATGACTATAACCAGCCCGCCCAGAGAAAAGAACCATTTTTCGCTGCCCGCCATCGCGGGAACAAACTGCTGTAAAAGCCCGCGCTTTTGCATAAACAGAATCCAGCCCATCGAGGCAATGTAGGGCGGGGTCATAAACGGAATCATAAAGATTATATCAAAAAAGCGGTATCGGGCAAAGCCTGTTCTTGAAAACAGATATGCCAGCGGCGCCGCGATTACGGTTGAAACAATCACCACAAGCACGCCGAGGAGCAGGGAGTTTCCTATCATTTCAAGGTTTCCGTCCGCTTTTAATGTCTGCCACACCGATAAAAAGTCAAGGCGACCATCCACAATGACCGCCTTGGCAAAAATCATGACCAGTGGGCAAACAATCATAAACAAAAGCAGAGCTGTTAATAAAATCAGCGGGATATGCTTTTTCAAATTGTCTGCTTTCATAAGCTCACCTCATCAACCGCAGATCTCGTTGATTTTAGCGGCGGAATCGGAAGCTATTTTCATCATCTTGTCCCAGTCGCACTCGATTTGTGGGATGTCGGAAAGGCTTGTGCGGTTGTCGGTTGTGATATCTGTGCGTCCGGGGAGGAGATAGGCGTCGGCAACCAGCTTTTGTGCTTCGTCTGAGAACAGATAGTCTACAAACGCCTTGGCGTTGTCTACATTAGGAGCGGTCTTCATTATCATTGCAGGACGGGGATTTACAACCGTGCCGCCGGCGGGATAGTAGATGTTGAGCGGCTCGCCCTTGGAGATGGAGGAATAAGCGTTGTAGTCAACACCGGCAACCAGTATGCCTACCTCGCCGGTGGTGACAGCCTCTAAAGCAGCCTTGTTTGCGCCGGGGACTATCATTCCGTTTGCAGCCATGCCCTCAAAGGCTTCCCAGCCGTACTGATTTACAAAGCCAGCCACAAAGTCTTTGCAAGCTCCGGATTTTTCGGGGTCGGGGATGGCAAGGGTATCCTTGTATTCATCCGCCGCAAGCTGGCTCCAGTCGGCGGAAAGCTCGGGGATGATGGTGGTGTTGTAGATTACTCCGACGGCGGAGGCACTGTAGCCGAACAGCGTAGAATCGGCGTCTATCCATCCCTCGACAATCTTGTCGGCGTTTGCGGGGGTGTAGGACATAAGCTTGTCCGAAGCCTTCATGCTTAAACCGTCAGACCACGAAGCAAGGATTACAACGTCGGCAATGGGGTTGGCTTCCTCGGCTTCAAGGCGGGCAAGGATCTCGCCGGTGGTTCCTTGAAATACCTCGACCTCAACGCCGGTTTTTTCCTTGAATCCGGCGGCGATTTTATCTGCAAGTCCCGCAGGAGAAGGCATATAAACCGTCACCTTGCCGGAAAGCTGTTTTGTTTCCTCGGCAGGAGCTTCTGTCGGCTCGGTGGGCGTTTGCGCAGGTTCTGTGGGAGCGGCTGTAGCCTCTGCCGGAGCCGGTGTGGATTCGGACACTTTGTTATCGTCCTTTGGTGTTTGCGCCTGATCTCCGCACGCGGCAAGACCTAAGCACATAACAACTGCAAGCAGAATTGCAATAACTTTTTTCATATTTGTTTCCTCTTTTCATTAACTTCTATTAAGTCGTTTTTATCTATGTAAATGGTGACTTTCGTCCCCACTGACATCTTATCTGAGGATGGAATACTCCAGTTTTTACCGCCATAGGCAAGGCGGAGCTGATAAGCGCTTCCCAGAAACTGAACCGACGTTACCTCCGCATTGAATGCTAAAGCACCATCTTTCGGGCTAAGTGAAGCCTTTTCCGGACGGAACATATGGGTGTTGTCTATCCAGTTGGAGTAGCCCACGAATTTTGCAACAAACTCCGTTTTGGGAGCACCGTAGATTTCCTCCGGCGTTCCGTATTGCTCGACCGCACCTGCGGACATAACGGCTATGGCGTCGCTCATGCTCATTGCCTCGGTCTGATCATGGGTGACGAATACTGCGGTGATTTTCAGCCGGGTGATAAGCTCGCGCAGCTCGGCACGCATTTCCTCACGCAAAAGCGCATCAAGCGCGGAAAGCGGCTCGTCGAACAGAATGCACTGCGGCTCGATTACAATTGCCCTTGCAAAAGCCACCCTTTGCTGCTGTCCGCCGGAAAGCTGGTGCGGATAACGGTCGGCAAAATCGCAGAGCTGAACAGCGTGCAGAGCGTCCTTTACCTTTTGCTCAAGCCCCTTCGTCTGCTTTGCCGCACGAAGCCCAAAGGCGACATTTTCAAACACGCTCATATGCGGCCACAGGGCAAAATCCTGAAAAACAAACCCAATCCTACGCTTTTCGGGCGGAAGGTTGATTTTCTTTTCCTTGGAAAATACGCATTTATCGTCAAAGTAGATTTCGCCATCGTCAGGCGTTTCCAGACCCGAAATCATCCGCAAAAGTGTGGTTTTGCCGCAGCCGGACGGACCGAGCAGGGTTGTAAGTCCGCCGCTGACCATAGAAAGCGTGGTGCTTTGTATAACTTTTTTGCGGTTAAAGCTCTTTTCAACCGATTTCAGACGTATCTCCATACTATAGCTCCTTCGGGATTCTATCGTCCCTCAATTCAGATCAGTTATAGCTTACTCTTGCTATGTAAAATCGGGAATCAGGGTTATGTAAAAATTGCGTATAAAAAATACTCCATTTCAGGCGAGCGCTTTTGAGGATTCGCCTGATCAGAAGTATTCTTTCATTTATTATTAACTAATGGGAAGATTTTTTGAGGCCCCGGTGAAGGAAATTTATTAGCAGACAATATTCAGGGTGTGCCGGCACGCCCTGACATTGTTTCTATTCATGTTTCTTTCGGTGTCAGCGGGGATTAATATGAACGCTCTCTGCCCTCTTCGGACGTATACTCAACCAGCTTGTCGATTTTCCAATTATCGTCCTCATACTTAAAGGTGACTTCACAGGGGACGGTTTCATCGTCGTACTCAATCACCATCTTTGCTAAGATTTCGGAATCGCTTATCTGTACTGCGCTTTCAAACGGCGTTTTAAAGGGGGTATATACTACATCTGCCAGCGGACAGTAAAACCTGCCGTCTATCACTTTTAAGCTGCTGTTATCTTCAAAGTATTGTTTATAAAGCTTGTCGCACTTCTGCCTGGTAAACGCAAGGCTTAGCTGCTGCTTGATCTCCTCCGGCGTATCTTAATATGCTACCATGGGCATATACGTTTCGCCGTCTATTTCACGCAGATTTCCTATCTGGTCAACACCGTTCACCACATACGTATCTTCAGTAGCACTATAGGTAAGAATATCTACTGCCTCCTGATAATCATACATAAGCCGCCTGTAGATTTTATTTACGGCGTAGGAGGATTTGTCTATTGAATAAGGCTTGTCAAGCAGCGGTTCATAGTCCCTGACACCTTCTTCAAATAAATCGGCATTGTAGCTATCAGCCGACTGAACCCTCCAGCCGGAATCGGTCAGCCTGATTTGCAAAACGGTTATATAATAGCACCATTCGCAGCCCTCGCTGAAATCCTCCCGCCAGAACTCAATAATTCCTTCACTTCCGTTTGTTTTGTATGCCGCCTGTACAGGGCTGCCATAATACCAGCCCATGCCGCCATCAAGCGCATATAAATAGCCGTCAACGTTTATATAATGGTTTCCTTCGCCTGTGTAATTCTTCAGGCACTTCTCGGCAGCTTCATCGGTGAGCAGACCGTATATATAGTCAAGCCACTCCTGCCATGTGGTAAGACCCTCCTCGACTGACGGTCGGTATGAGCCGACTTTAGGTCTATCGTCACCCGCAGTGTCTACACTATCATAGATAAAATAACGTTCATACCGCATATAATCATCTATCAGGCGGTTCATTTCGGTCTCGGTAAGCTCGCCTGCAATCAACGGATTATCAAGCATCGGAACATACTCTTTGTCTGAGGGGTACATATGTCTTTCGGAGCCGTTAATTCTCCATCCGTCATCGGTAGATTCAACGGTAAGTACTGTTATGAGATAATTTCCGGCTTCGCCCTCAAATAAAGCTTCCTGCCAGTACTCTATTTCTGCCCCGCTGCCAAGTGCTCTTGAACCCGCTTGAACAGGATTGCCGTAATGCACGCCCACAGGATTGTCCTTAGCGTAAAGCCTGCCGTCTACGTTGATATACTGCTTTGTCTCCTCGGAATAATGCGTAAGATAGGTGTCCGCCAAATCCTCAGTGAATATGCTGTGCAGAAAGTCACTCCACTCCTGCCAAGTGGTAAGTCCTTCCTCGATGGAGGGACAGTAGTCAATACCGTCTTTCGTGACAACGCCATCAGCGTTCTGCCAGTCAACCTTTACCGATCCGATATTGGTGTATCTGTAAAACCGAAGGTACTCGTTAAGAATACTGTTCATTTCATCATCAGAAAGTAAAGCTGTTACGTTATCAACAGGCGCAGCCGGCTCGGCGGCGTTTGCAGACGCCGTAAAGTGTGCTTCAACATAATCGTCGGGCAGGATATTGTCAAAATTGAAGCTATAGGTAATCCCGCTTGCATCGTCCTTGATAGTGTTTCCCGAAACGGTAACATTCTGCGAAATGACCGGAACGCACACGCCCACAGCCTCGCCGCCGACTGCCGAGGAATCGCCCATAAGCATATAAAGCGAACCGTCCTTAAAAGCGTAGAACGCCGAAAGTCCTGCACCGTCTGACGAGG
Organism: uncultured Ruminococcus sp.; assembly: GCA_900553675.1. Lineage (GTDB taxonomy): Bacteria > Bacillota > Clostridia > Oscillospirales > Ruminococcaceae > Faeciplasma. The sequence continues at coordinate 6,154 of USEH01000043.1, forward strand.
CATAACGAATAACCGCAAGCGGGCAGTCCATCTCATACACGCAAAGACTGTCTGATATAGCGTTTCTGTTCAGGATATATCCGCCCTGAGAAACCCCTTCAAGCTCGGCAGGGAGCGGATAGGTTACCATGGCTCCGTTATTTACCGTTCCAAGTGAAAGGCGATAGGAATAAACCGCGTTTTCGTTTTCGGATTTATCTGTTCTCACATACTCGCCCAGCAGATAAATCCTTACGCCGCCTGCCTCCTTGGAATCAAACAGCACCTTGGGGAAGGCTTTTTCGTTGAGTTCGTCCAAGCCGAAGCTTCCGTCGTAGTGAATATCCGGAATTTCGGCTTTTTCAAATTGAATATAGCCGTCAAGAGCTTCGGGAACGTCCTCGGACATAAATGGATTGTACCCTGCAAGATTGGGATTGATGTCGTTAGGAGTGGAATCGCGGTCGATGTAATCGGCTATTCGCCAAGCCTGATGAGGTATATTCAAAGCTAAGGGTTGTAATCAGGAATTCGCGCTCGCTGTTACCGAAGAAATCGGGATCGTATTCGCGCCAGAATTCAACCGTAAACGCTTTATCGCCGTTTGAAACGGTTTTGGCTATGGAGTATTCACTTGCAAGCTTCCAGCCCATGCCGCCGTCGCTGTAGTACAGATTGCCGTTGTGATTTATATATCTTGTGGCAGTCTTTTCAAGAGCCTTTTCTGTTCCCGATTCGGTGAAGATTCCGCCGAGGTAGCTCAGCCAGTCCTCCCAAGTGGTCATGCCCTCTTTCGTTACGGGATATATCCAATGCTCCTCGCTTGAAGGGTCGTCTGAAGGCGGATTGTCGAAATCTACCGGAAGATTTGTATAGGTGCATATGGATTCAAATTCGAGATAGTTGTTAATCATGTCGGCAAGCTCATTATCCGACGGAATGGAGACCTTTTGCGTGCATCCCACCATAACGCCGAGCAGAGTTGCAAGCACAACCGCAATTATCAGCACCGCTATGCCGTTTTTCTTGCCGCCTTTGCCGAGGATATTTGTAAATCTCTTTTTCATAGTTCCCTTACCTCCGTAGAACCGGGTCGTAAGCGAGCTTCTTTTAGAGCTCTGGCGGCGCAGCGAGGACAGGAGCGTTTCGGTGTATGCCTTTTTAATGTTAATGTCCGCGCCTTTGATAACTCCCTCGTCGCAGGAAAGCTCCATATCAACGGTCATTTCCCTGCGCATAATCCAGATCAGCGGATTGAACCAGTGCAGGGCGTTTGCAAACACGCATAACAGCTTAACATAAACGTCACCGCGTTTAAGGTGTATAAGCTCGTGTCTTACAATAAACCGGATATCTTCTTCGCTGTAATCATCACACGGAAGCACCATAACCGGCTTGATAAACCCGATTATCATGGGGCTTGCAGCTTTGGGGTATCGCATCAGCGAGACATTTCTCCTGATTTTTAATTGGGATTTCAGCTTGCAAAGCGTGTCAAAGGTACTTCCGGATTCAATTCTTTCGCCGCCATGGGTAATCCTGAATTTATAGTGAAGGCAGCTTATTATCGGCACCGACACAAATATTACCGCTCCGGCTATCCACGCCGCAATGACAATATCAAGCATGGAAAGCTTCGGTTTGCCTGCGGCTGTTTCGGGGACTGGAACATGCTGCTCAGCAGCACCGACCGGTATTTCCACCACAAAGCGGCGGGGTTGGACTACCTGCACTTCTTCCGGCTCATAAACCACCGTCCCGCTTGATTGGATTGGTTCGGTTACAGCCGGACTTTTGCTTTCCTTGTGATACATTCCGCTTACAGGTATAAGCAGTCGGATGGCAAGGAAAATCCAGATATAGTATTTCCATTTTGCGGCGTATCTCCTGTTGATAAGTGGCGAGGCAAGCAGTATCAGCAATACGACCACGCCGACGGTTGCAGATATGCCGAGGTAGGTTAAGAATAGGTTTGTCATTTATTATTCCTTTCCGCCGCTGCCGTCCGACATTTTGCTTTCAAGCTCGTCGAGAAAGCTTCTTAGCTCCTTTACATCCTCGCCGCTGAACATCTTGTTGCCGTATAGCGTTGCGACAAGGCTCTGCACCGAGCTGTTATACATCCTCTTTAAAAAGCTCTGGCTTGCAGCCGCCTTATAGTCGTTTTCCGAAACCAGGGCGGAATAAAGATTGGTGCCGCAGGAACGGTCGCATTTTACAAAGCCCTTGTCTTCAAGCCTTGCAAGCGAGGTCATAAGGGTGGAAAGCTGCCATTTTCTTGAGCTTTTAAGCACGTTTAATATGTATACGGATGTAATCGGACTGCCGCCGTCACTCTCCCATATCGCCTGCATTATTTCAAGCTCTGCGTCTCCTAATTTCTTGTTGTCGGTGTTCATTTTGGTGTTGCTCCTTTGCTGTACTCATGATTAATGCTTGTTATACGTTTGTATAATATATTATACAGCTGTATAATGAAAATGTCAATAGGGAAAGAAAAATTTTTTACATCAGGCAAAAATTACCCTCCTATGGCAGGATTGAATGCTGCCATAGGAGGGTTCTGCAATATTTAGATATAAAAAGAAATGTCAAATCCGAAGCAGAAAAGAATATCACGCCATCAGTGCACGCTCGATTTCCGATTTCCAAGCCTCAAGCAGTCTTTCAAAGCTCCATGCGGCGTTTGCAGGACTTGTTGATGGCAGAACCGTCGCACTGATTCCGAGCAAAGGCTCCTGATATTTATGGTATACCATGCCTGAGGTCTTGCCGTTGCAGAAAACCTGCCTGATATCGCAATCTCGTATAATCTTCGACAAATCGGTGGGAACGACGTTTTTAATGCTTGAGTCCCCCGAACCGATGATAACGCAGCTGTATATAACATCCCACATTGCTATGTGGTGATTCAGCGCTAAAGCCTTCTTTTCCTCGATGGTTTGGGGCACCGTTTCGTTGAAGATCGCCGCCATCAGCCGCCAGTAGCGGTTTTGAGGATGACCGTAAAAGAATCGCTGCTCCCTTGATTTCACCGACGGCAGACTGCCTAAGATGAGTATCTTTGATTGACTGTCATACAGTGGGGCGAACGGGTGGACTATGTGGGTGTATTCGGGCATGGCTTGCTGCTCCTTTTTGATTTTGTGATGGGAACGTCCTGCCGGCATTATACCATAGATGAATTGTAATTTCAATCTGATTTGTCTCTATGTCCGAACCAAGCTGTCTTGGCTGTTTGAATTTTACCGATTTATTGTTTTTCTCAACCACCCAATCCGCCTTTCCATGCACTCTTTAAGCATATTGCTTTTAAGCGCGGTTTCATAGCCATGGCAGGCACCCATTATTTCATGAATTTCACACTCGATATTAAGCTTATGCAATCTGTCGTGCAGGCATACCCCCTCATCGCGAAGAGCATCGTACTGGGCAACTTCAATATATATCGGCGGGAAGCCCTCAAAGGATTCAGCCTCTATCGGCGAAGCATATTCTATCCTTTCCGGCTGCTGATCGCCCAGATATTCCTTCCACATTATTTTTGTCAGATTTGCATTCCACAAAGGAGTGTCCACATATTTTTTCATCGACCCGGTTATCATTCTTCTGTCAGTTGCGGGATAAATCAGCAGCTCCGCATCCGGCATGCGCAGTCCCCTGTCTCTTGCCATCAGCGTGACTGCCAGCGCAAGATTTCCGCCAGCGCTGTCCCCTGCAATAATTATTTTTTCGGGATTTATATTCAGCATATCCGCATTGTTTAGACCCATTTATACGTTTCAAAGCAATCCTCGGCGGCAGTCGGGAACTTAAATTTGGGCGCAAGGCGATAATCCGTGCATACCACCTTGCACGGCAGTTTATCGGCATACATTTTTGCAATCCTGTAATGCACAAAAGAAGCCCCAAGCACAAATCCACCGCCATGAAAGAAGACCATACACGGCAGCTTGCCCTCGGAATGGTTTGGCTCTATCACCAGCGTTTTAAGCTCTGCGCCATTATATCCCGGCGTGTTATATCTGCTTACTCTGACTTTATTATCAGATTTGCAGCTTGACAATCTCACAACCATATTCATTATCGGAAATACTTTAGGGTTTTCCGGTATTTTCTGTAGTGCTATTATTTTCAATTCTTTGTCGATATTATATTTCATAAAACGTCCCTCCAGAATTTCGATTATAAAATCACGATTTAATAAGTCTGCACATCATAATGAAAAAACAAATGAGTAACATTCAAGCTTCCCCATTGAAATTATTATCATCTATAGGCTGCATGGAAAATCCTCCCCGCCATATTCGGTTTGAAACCATTTATGTTTGGAAATCAACCGACTATTGAAAATCTATTGAAAAAAGAATCGCCTTTTCATATAATATAGTCATTGAGAGGAGGAGTTGAGATGCAGCTCGAAGTAAAAATAGACAGCTCATATATTGAGCCAAAAGTAATCATATTGACCGCTTCTATGACGGAGGATGTAAATATCATATTGAGTAAGCTGTTAAATCAGACGCCGCAGATTATTTCGGGAAGCAAGGACAATAAAATCGAAGTTATAGAACAGGCAGATCTGATTCGGATTTATGCAAGCAACGGAAAGGTTATTGCCGCTACCCGCAAAGGTGAGTATGCCCTGCGCCTTAGGTTGTACGAAATAGAGGAGCGGCTGGCGCCACATCAGTTTGTTCGAATCTCTAATTCGGAAATAATCAATCTTAAAAATGTCAACAGCTTTGACTTCAGCCTTTCGGGAACAATCTGCGTTAAATTGGCAGACGGCACAGCAACATATGTATCCAGACGATACGTTTCAAAACTCAAAAAAATATTGGGAATATGAGGTGAACAAAATGAAAAAGAAAATAATCTTACGCAGTATTTTTGGATTCCCCATTGGAATCACCATCGGATATTTAATCACGATATTCATTTCTCTTGGTTGGGCGAACGGATATTATACGCCCTGCGTGCCAGAGCTGGTAAACGCAATGGGAAGCGAAATAAATGCAGTTGTTTTGCAGACTCTTCTCTGCGGGTTAATGGGTGCAGGCTTTGCGGCAAGCTCGGCAATATGGGAAATAGAAAGCTGGGGCATCATAAAGCAGACCGGTATTTACTTTATTATCATATCTTTAATAATGCTGCCGGTGGCATATTTTATGTACTGGATGGAGCACAGCGTTATCGGGGTATTAAGCTATTTTGGAATTTTTGTTTTGATATTTGCTTTTATTTGGATTATACAATTTGTGATCGGAAAGCACAATGTAAAAAGAATGAATGAAAACCTGCATAATGTAAAGGATGGTGGGGAGGAATAAAGCTGAATGGGCACTATTTTCCCATTTCAACAGTAAAGCTTGTGGCAGGATAAGAATGGATATGGTCTTGAGATATCATCATCTATTCTGTCCGAAATGAAAGCAGGAAGACTAATATCTGTATGTACGCCGCCGGTATGGTAAAACCATATCGGCGGTTTTCTTCGCTATCAGCTTCACGTCAATATCAGCTTGCGGGCTCAAGCTGACACATCTTTCATATCCGCAAAATCATCCATTATCCCCATCGCGGCAGACCTTATACCTCTCCCCGCTTCCTGCACGCAGCTTTACAACGCTTAAATCGTTTTTGTACATAGTGGTAAGCTGCTTTAAGTGCGTTACCAGAATCCATCTTGCACCCTTTTTATTGAGGTATTCAAGGATGTAATATAACCCCTCGGCGCCCTCGGAATAATCTGTCGTCTGAAACACCTCGTTCAGCAGGATAATTGAATCAGTCTGCACCGAATCAACGATCTTTTTTATGTCGATGACCTCTTCCTCAAATCTGCCGGTAATATTGCCGGACTGATATGCACGCTCTGCCGAAGCCATCTGAAGCGAAATATCCTTTGGAAGCGAGATTTTTGCAGACTCAGCCGATATGGGCAGTCCTGCGGCGGTGAGGATATATGCCATGGAGACAGCGCGAAGATATACGGTTTTTCCTGCCGAATTGTCCCCTGTTATGATAATGCCCTTGGTTTTGTACGAAAGCAAAAAGTCGTTTTGAACTACTGCGGATGGGTTGGGCAGGGTCAGCAGAAGGTACACATCATACAAACCGGTGATTTCGGTGCTGTCTGAAAGCTCGGCAAAGCATACCGGTGTCCCCGCTCTCACCATTGCCTCGCAATACTTCACCGCAAAAACGTAAAACGCGAGGTCATAATAGATTCCCGAAAACTCCCCACAGACCGAGGTTATGATGTATTCAAAGGCTTCGGTGATCTCCTTTGCGGTCTTTGAAATAATCCCGCCGCGGTCTTCAGACGTAAGACCCACGCGTATTCCGTTCGGCGATTCGTTTGTATCACTTTTGCCGAACAGGCTGAATCCGCGCTTTTTGCCGCTTTTCTGCTCGGGCAGGTATTTGCTTTCGGATATCATGCTCAGTCCGCTTATTTTTCCGTCGCTGTCAATGCAGAAATCGGCAGCAATTACGCTTTCGTTGGGATAGTATGACTTAAACTGCTCTGCCGCCCTTTTTCTTAAGCGGTTTATTGAAAGGTAAAAATCTATATCTCCCACAAGGCTTAATATGTCCGTCTTTATGGCAGAAAGCATCTTTTTGCGCAGCTCTGCCATCTTGCGAAATTCCTGCGAATACGTCCCTATAATCGCCATGGACATCTGATAGGACATTTTAAAGCTTAATTTCTGAGCTTCAAGCTCGGAGCCGTAGCCAAGGCTGTCCACTATGCGGTATATTGTTTCACTGATCAACGGTTCATCATCTGTACACCGTTTGAAATATGTTCCGTCCGCGCTGATGGTCACCCGAATTTTTGATATGCTCTTTAACAGCTCCGCATACTCCGTAATGCTGCTTTTGAGCGTTTCTTTCTCCCCTGCGCGTGCTTTTGCTTCATCGTTCAAAACGCGTAAAAGCGGTGTTTCAAGAGCGTTTTCCATGCTGTCAAGCGATTTTATGTATGTATCGGCGTATTCCAAAAACAGCACCGACTGTTCTACCTCGTTTACGGCGTGTTCAAACACATACTTGGCTTTATCGAGATATTTCAGATTTAGATACAGCCCCTGAAACCAATCGTAAAAGCCCTTGTCCTCAAGAAGCCTGAAAACCTCCTGCCGCGCAAGAATATCCGTGGGGGTGCAGATTTCAGACAGCACAGCTGTTTCTCCCCTTGAAATAAGCTTATCCAGAGCTACGTCTGAAAAAACCTGTTTGGGAATCACGCCCGCAGGCGGATTCAGATTAAGAACTGACAGCATAATATCGCCTCCTGACATAACAACAGT
>USEH01000044.1 GCA_900553675.1 uncultured Ruminococcus sp.
GTTTTTAGTGATTGATTCGGTCTGCGCGGGTGCTGCCTGCTCAGTCGGCTGAGCTGCGGCGGGTGCGGGTCTGCGGCTTTCAAACGCCCTGATTATCGCTCCTAAAATATAGCAAAGGGCGATTATGCAGATAAGTCCGAAAAAGACCATTCCAAGACCCAATCCAACTACCAGCGGCAAAGACGGTTCGGACGCCAATACGAACATACAGAATTCCTCCTTTCAAATTGCCCAAATTAAAATCATAATAGCATACTAATAAGAATTTTGCAAGCGTTTTTCCCCCGTTTTGAGCTAAATCTACAATCTGACAAAAACAAGTGACACCCAAGCCCATAAACTGGGCAATATTAAAGATTGCCTGCGTCCCGAAAGTCGCTTTTTGGGCGGCAATCTGCAAAAAAAGTCCTGCACTATGCAATATTTTCCCGCGCAGAGTTGTATTATAATCAGAAACACCCGAAAGAAGCCCCGAGCAGGGCGAATGAAAGGAAGATTTATACATATGAAAAAGCTTAGTTCTATATTATTAATAGCAGTCGCGACAGTCGTTTTATTTGCTGGATGCTCAAGTCCGAGCAAGTACGACGGTTCTGCACCAACCCAAGGCTTTGAAATGAACAATTCCGCCTCAGCCGACATGGGCTGGTATGAGGATGACGTTGCGTGGGACGAACCGGTTGACAGCTCCGTGGATATGGAAATGGCAGCCTCCGAGCCGATGGAAGCTCCGGTAGAGAACATCGACGCGGACGCCTTAAAGGCTTCGCAGAGAAAAATCATCAAAAACCGCAACCTCAGCGTTGAAACTCTTGAATACGACAAGTTCATAAAGGAGCTTGAAGCAAAGGTTTCGGAATTTGGCGGATACATTGAAAACTCCACTCAGAACGGCAATTCCTACTACGGAAAAGCTATGAGAAGCTCGAACTACACCATAAGAATCCCCGCAGAGCGCTTTGACGAATTTACAACGCTTGTCGGCGACATGGGCACCGTTACCTACACCCATGAATACATCGACGATGTTACCACAAAGTATGTAGACACCGAGGCAAGAATCGCTTCGCTCAGAGCAGAGCAGGAAAGCTTTTTAAAGCTTATGGAAAGAGCCGAGACGGTTGAGGAAATCCTGCAAATCCAGAGCTATCTTACCGACGTAAACTATCAGATAGAGTCATACACCGCACAGCTCAACACCTACAAGAGCCTTGTTTCCTATTCCACCCTTCGCCTTGATATAACCGAGGTTGAAAGGCTTACCCCGCCCGCTGCCAAGCCTGGAGTATTCGACAGAATCAGTCAGAACATCTCCGATAATCTTTACAACATCGGCGAGGGCTTTAAGGATATGTTCGTTGGCATAGTAAGCTCAGCTCCTTATCTTGCAATGTACGCGGTTGTGATTGTCATCATAGTGATTATTGTAAGGCTTATTATCCGCAAGGTTAAAAAGTCCTCGATGTTCGCAAGCGAGCCCGCTAAGCCCGCTGCGGAGAATCCCGAAAACAAGGAGAGCAAGTAATGAAGCGCAAAATTGTAATTGCTGTTATAATAGTGGTGGCTTTGGCGATACTTTTCACTCCCGCCCGTATTCAACTAAGGGACGGCGGAAGCGTTGTATACAAGGCAATAACCTACAGCGTTACAAAATACCGCAACTATGAAACAAGAGGCTGGAAAATAGTGATTTTCGGAATCACCCTGCGCGATGATCTGGAAGAGGTCCGCAAATACCATGAATGGACAGGAAGCTTATGAAGCGCAGAATTGCAATCGCCGTGATAATAGTAGCAGCTTTGGTGATACTGCTATTCCCCATCCGTATCGCATACAAAGACGGCGGAAGCGTTGAATACAAAGCTTTAACCTACAGCGTTACGAAGTATCACCGCATGCCCCCGCTCGGAAGTGATGATTACCTTGAGGGCTGGAAAATAGAGCTTTTCGGAATCACCCTTCGCGACGATTTAGCCTATTTAAAATATTGATAACATCTTTCTTCGTACAATATGCACCGCCTCCGCAGGTTCACCTCGATTTTGAGGCTGACCTGCGGCGGCGGTGTTTTTATTTATGATATTCAAGCCCGGTGTAATCCTTTATTACCCCATCACAAAGCTCGCTCATCCTCTGCCAGTCCCCGCGTGAGTGTTCTTCGAGTATGCCTATGCACCTCATCCCCGCCTCCTTTGCGCCCATGCAGCCGAGATATATGTCCTCAAACACGCAGCACCGTTCGGGGCTGACCCCTGCTCTCTGCGCCGCCAAGAGATATACATCCGGAAAGCCCTTTTTGCGGCTGACCTCCTCGGTGCTTGCAAACGCACAAAAGTAATCCAAAACGCCGAAGCGTTCAAGACAAGGGCGGTAAAGCTGAGGAGGGGCGGCGGTGGCAAGGGCTATTTTTGCGCCCGATTGATGCAGCTTGCGCAGAAATTCCCGCGCGCCCTCGACCATCTCCACGCCGCTTTCGTATTGCTGAGCCAGAAGGAAGAGCCACTCGTCTATGATTTCCTGCCTGCTTTCCTGTATGCCGTACTCGGCTTTTACGTAGTCGGCAGCTTCGACAAGGTTCATCGGTGCAACCTTATCGTAAAAGCCTTTTGGGGTGTCCATCCCCCGCCTGCGCATGAAGATATCGTCTACCCTGTTCCAAGCGTCCAGAGATTTAACCAAGGTGCCGTCAAGGTCGAAAATTGCGCATTCTATATCTTTAAAAAAGTTCATGATGTCCTCCGAAATTATCAATAAATAAAGTTTATACGATATTCCGCGAAATGTCAACAATTCACTTGAAAATCTCGGAAGGATTCGGTATAATAGAAATAATATCTTAACAGGATTGGGAGGGATATATCATGAGCCTTGACGACAGCGTTATGTATTTAAAGGGAGTAGGTCCCAAGCGCGCGGAGCTTTTAAAAAAGCTTGGAATTGAAACGGTCAGGCAGCTTATATATCACATTCCAAGGAGCTATATCGACTTCACCTCGCCCGTGCCGATAGCCGAAGCCCTGCTTGAAGAGATGAACGTTATAAAGGCAAGGGTATACAAAAAGCGCGCGCCCGACCTTATCCGCAAAAACATGAAGATATTCCGCGTTATCTGCACCGACGGTGCGAACGATATCACAATAGTTATATACAACTCGCAGTATCTTTACAATTCTTTAAAGGAGGACTGCGACTATATCCTTTACGGCAAGGTGACAGGCAACCTTATTTCAAAAGAGATGTCCTCGCCGATGATACTTGAAGCTTCAAGCGAGGATAGGATTCTGCCAATCTACCCACTAACTGCGGGGATATCCATGGGAATAATGCGCTCCTGCGTTAAAAATGCCCTTGAAAGGCTTACTTCCGGCGATTGCGAGACTCTGCCCCAGAGCGTAAGGGTAAAGCACAATCTGATTCCGGCGGAGGAGGCTCTGCGAAAAATACATTTTCCTGCCGACTCCTCGGAGATATCCTCGGCGCGAAAGCGGCTTGCCTTCGACGAGCTGTTAACCCTGCAATTAGGTATGCTCGCCCTGCGTGAAAGAAGCCGCGAGCTTACATCATATTCGCTATCTCCGAAGTCGCTCTCGCCCTACTACTCTTCCCTGCCCTTTGAGCTTACCGGAGCGCAGAAAAAAGCGATTGAAGAGTGCTGCGCCGATATGACAATGGGAAGCCCGATGAATCGGCTTATATTAGGGGATGTCGGTTCGGGAAAGACTGCCGTTGCGGCGGCTTGCTGCTATTTTGCCTATCTCAACGGCTGCCAGTCCTGCCTGATGGCTCCCACCGAGATACTTGCCGATCAGCATTATGCCACCCTGTGCGGATTTTTAGAGCCGCTGGGGGTTAAAATCGTCCTGCTGAAGGGCTCGATGAGTGCAAAGAAAAAATCTCAGATAAAGCAGGCGATTGCATGCGGTGAATACGACATTGCAGTCGGCACCCACGCGCTGATACAGCAGTCCACCGAGTTTAAGAACCTCGCTATTGTCATAACCGACGAGCAGCACCGCTTCGGAGTCGCGCAGCGCGACGCACTTGCCAAAAAAAGCGTGAACCCCCACCGCCTTGTAATGAGCGCAACACCGATTCCGCGAACGCTTGCGCTGATGATATACGGCGAGCTGGACATTTCGCTTTTGGGCGAGCTTCCAAAGGGGCGGCTTAAAATCGAGACCTATGCCGTAACCGGCAAGCTCCGCGAGCGTGCATACGGCTTTGTTAAAAAGCAGCTTCAGGCGGGCAATCAGGCATACATTGTCTGCCCCGCGATTGAGGACAGCGAGACCGGCACGCAGGAGCTTAAAAGCGTTAAAAGCTATGCCAAAACCCTTGGCGAGGGCGCTTTTAAGGGATACCGCATAGAGGTTCTGCACGGTCAGCTTCCGGCGGACAAAAAGGAAAAGATAATGCGCGATTTCAAGGACGGCAAAACCGACATCCTTGTTTCCACAACCGTTATCGAGGTGGGCGTGGACGTTCCGAACGCGACCGTTATGTTGATTGAAAACGCCGACCGCTTTGGCTTAAGCCAGCTTCACCAGCTGAGAGGACGAGTGGGGCGGGGAAAATTACAGTCCTACTGCATACTCATCACCGACAATGTAAACGAGGAAAGCCGCAAGCGATTAAAGGCTCTTACTGCTACCTCGGACGGCTTTGAGATATCCGAGATGGATTTAAAGCTGCGCGGTCCGGGCGATTTCTTCGGCGAGGCTCAGCACGGGCTGCCGCGTTTGAAAATCGCGGACATAGCCGCGGACTCCGAGCTGTTAAGCGCGGCGGGAAACGAAGCGAAGCACCTGCACGAAAGCGGCTTTTTGCAGTCGGATGAGGGCAAGGCTCTTGCGAAAAGAGTTGAGTCTTTGTTTGATGACGGGGTTAAGAGCTGAAATATAGTTGACAAAATAATAAATCCAAGCCATGGTTGGCATGGCTTGGATTTTTAGTATTACACAATTTCAGCGGGAGACGTTATATCCCCCGCTGAAAAACTAACCTATATAGCTTAAATGTCGCCCGCAAGCTCTCTGTAAAGTCCCAGATAAAGCTCTGCCGAGCGCGCCCAGCTGAAGTCCTCACGCAGGGCATGACTTACCAGCTTGCCCCACTGCATACGCTTGTCGTAATACGCTCTTGCTCTTACGGTGGCGTCCAGCATGTCGTGGGCGTTGTAGGTCTTAAAGGTGAAGCCGTTGCCGCCGGGTCCTCCGCAGTCGACAATGCTGTCCTTTAAGCCGCCGGTTTCTCTTACTATCGGGATGGTGCCGTAGCGCAGGGATACGCTCTGCGAAGGCATAAGGAACATATCCGCGCCGGCATAGATTCTGTGAGCCAGATCGGGGATAAAGCCGATTTTAACGCCCACCGCCTGAGGATATCTGTAAGCCATCTCGCGGAAGAAGTCCTCATACTGCTTTTCGCCCGAGCCGAGGATTACGAACTTATAGCCAATGCGAATCATGTCCTCAAAGACTCTCTTTATAAGGTCAACGCCCTTGTGCGAAACAAGTCTTGTTACTATTCCCATTACAGGCTCGTCGCCCTCCGGCAGACCCATCTCCTGCAGCAGGCTGCGCTTGCATTCCTTTTTGCCCGCCTTATCCTCAGCACTGAAATGAGCAGGGATTGCAGGGTCGGTTTCGGGGTTGTAAACGTCCTGATCTATGCCGTTTAAGAAGCCTGTAAGCTTATACTGCTTGCTCCAGAGAACGGGGTCGAGTCCGTGGGAGAAGTAGGGGTTCAGAATCTCCCAAGCGTAGGTGGGTGAAACGGTGGTTATCTTGTCGGCGGTCTCGAACGCGCCCTTCATAAAGTTTACGCAGTTGTCGTACTCAACAAGGCTGTGAGCCCAATCCGGCAGACCTAAGATGTCGTTATGAAGCTCCAAGCCGTATTTTCCCTGATACTGAATGTTGTGGATGGTGAATACCGTTTTGATATTTCCCAGATCCTTCTGATTCTTATAAAAGACGTTGTAGTATACCGGAACAAGCGCGGTCTGCCAGTCGTTGCAGTTTAAAATGTCCGGAACAAAGTCGATATGCTTTATCATTTCAAGTATCGCGCGGGAGAAGAAGGTAAAGCGCTCCGCGTCGTCATAATGACCGTAGATTCCGTTGCGCTTGAAATAGTATTCGTTGTCTAAAAGATAGTAGGTAACTCCGTTTGCAACGCCCTTGAAAACTCCGCAGTACTGATTTCTCCAGGCAACCGGAACAAAGAAGTTTGTAATATACTCAAGGCTTTCGCGCAGCTCCCATTTTATTGCGGAATAAAGGGGCATAACCACGCGGCAATCGTGTCCGGCTTCGTTTAAAGCTCTGGGCAGAGAGCCTGCAACGTCTGCCAATCCGCCGGAGGCTATATAGGGCAGAGCCTCGCTAGCCGCATAAAGTATTTTCATCTTATCAATCCTTTCCTATGTAAATCGATAATCGCAATTGATAATCGATAAAAGAATTACAGAACGCGCTTTTTCGAGATGTAAAGCGGGCTTCCCTCGGCACTTGAAATGCAAAGCTCGTCGCCGATCTTAACGTTTTTATCGGTGATGATGTTTGAAATTTCGGTGGACTTGCCTATTTCGGTGTCCTGCATAAGAATACAATTCTTAACTACCGCGCCCTTTGCAACCTTTACGCCGCGGAAGAGGATGGAGTTTTCAACAATACCGTTGATAACGCAGCCGTCGGCAACAAGTGAATTATTCACCGAGCTGTCAAGACCGTATTTTGAAGGTGCGTCGTCTCTTACCTTGGTGTAAACGGGGCGCTTTTTAAGGATAAGCTTTTCAAGATTCTCGGCGTTGAGCAAGTCCATATTAGCGTCGTAATAGCTTTCAAGGTCGCAGATTCTTCTGTAGTAGCCGGTGTATTCGTAGGTTCGGATGTTTAACTTATCCGCCATTGCCTGCAAAACGTCCTTGCCGAAATCGCACTTTCCTCTGGGAACAAGGTCGTCTACCAAGTCGATAAGCAGCTGCTTTTTAAGGATGATAACGCCCAGACCCAAGGTGTAATGACCTGCCTTTGCGGGATTGATTATAACCGAGCTTACTCTGCCGTCGCCAAAAGTTTCAAAGCAGAAGGAGTCTGCTGTCTCGGTGGCGGTATAATCGCCGGTGACGGTTACGCAGGTGATGTCGGCTCCGCTTTCTATGTGAGCGTCGACGACCTTGGATAAATCCTCGCTGGCGACAACGTTGCAGTCGCACAAAACGACATAATCGCAGGCAGTTTTTACGATATAGCCAATTGCGCCCTTTATTGCTTCAAGCTTGCCGTTGTAAAGACCGGTTGTTCTGCCGTAGGGCGGAAGGATGGTAAGTCCGCCGTCGGTACGAGCCAGATCCCACTGTCTGCCGGAGCCTACATGGTCTAACAGCGACTGATAATTTGATTTTGTTATGATTCCCACGGTTGTCATTCCCGAATTTACCATCGAGGAAAGCTGGAAGTCAATCAGCCTGAACCTTCCGCCGAAGGGAACCGAACCCATGGTTCTGTTGGATGAAAGCTCAGGAAGAGATTCATCGTGTGAGTTGGCAAAGATTATGCCCAGAACATTTGACATATTATAGCTCATAATTTCATTCTCCTCCTTGTTATATGTCCGCCGAGATTATCTGCTTGGGAGCAACAACCTTTCCGGCTCCTACTGTAACATTGTGTCCGACAACGGCTACTCCCCATTCGTCCTTATTGGCGATGGTTTCGGGTCTTGCGCCGACTACCGCGCCGGCTTCGATAACGCTGTCCTCGCCAACGATGGAGTACTCAACAACCGCGCCCTTTTTAACGGTCGCGCCGGGCATGAGGATTGAGTCCATAACAACTGCACCCTCTTCGATGGTTACTCCGCCGGAGATGATTGAAAACTCAACCGAACCGTCGATAACGCAGCCGGTGGTTACCATAGAGTTCTGAACGGTAGCCTTTTTGCCGATAAGCTGCGGCGCGCGGCTGTCGTTATTGGAATAGATCTTCCATGCGGGGTCGTAAAGGTCGAGTGAAACTGTGGGGCTTAAAAGATCCATATTTGCTTCCCAAAGGCTGTCTATGGTTCCAACGTCCTTCCAGTAGCCCTCAAAGCGGTAGGCATAAAGTCTTTCGTGATTTGCAAGAAGCGCCGGGATGATGTTCTTGCCGAAGTCCTTGGTGGCTTCCTTGTCGTTTTCATTGTCTATAAGATACTTTTTAAGGGTGGGATATGAGAATATGTAAATACCCATCGAAGCAAGAGTGGATTCGGGAACCTTGGGCTTTTCTACAAACTTGGTTATCTCGCCCTCTTCGTTGGTGGACATGATTCCAAAGCGGGAAGCCTCTTCATATTCAACGTTGAGAACTGCTATTGTGCAGACCGCGTTCTTTTCCTTGTGGTAGCGGAGCATATCCGAATAGTCCATCTTGTAGATATGGTCGCCCGAAAGGATTACAACATACTCGGGGTCGTATCTGTCGATAAACGAAAGATTCTGATAGATGGCGTTTGCGGTACCCTCGTACCACTGAGCGCCGGAGTTGGACTGATAAGGCGGGAGTATATGAACACCGCCGTGGATTCTGTCTAAGTTCCATGCCTGACCGTTTCCGATATAATCGTTCAGGACAAGGGGCTGATACTGAGTTAAAACGCCGACTGTGTCAATACCGGAATTGACGCAGTTTGAAAGAGGAAAATCAATGATTCTATACTTTCCTCCATAGGGTACGGCGGGCTTAGCAACGTTCTTTGTCAAGGCATACAATCTTGAACCCTGACCGCCTGCAAGAAGCATTGCTACACATTCTTTTTTGTTATACATTAGCGTTCTTCCTTTCATTTAACTGACTTTTTGGTTGCTTTTTCTGGCTTATTATTTTCTGTCTGCTTGGGTTTTCTTCCTGTCGGAGCTTTCTTAACTTTGAAATACATTACCGACATTGCAGGTATATCAATCGCTATCGACTGCTCAAAGCCGTGCATAGGCTCCTTTTCAGCCTTTATCGGAGGGTTGGCGTAAGGGCTGCCGTCCTTTGAAGAGGAGTTGAACACCTCGGTATAGGTTCCCTTATACGGCACTCCAAAGCGGTAATTTTTGCGTTCCACCGGAACAAAGTTGCACACCGCTATTATTTCATGACCCTGA
Organism: uncultured Ruminococcus sp.; assembly: GCA_900553675.1. Lineage (GTDB taxonomy): Bacteria > Bacillota > Clostridia > Oscillospirales > Ruminococcaceae > Faeciplasma. The sequence goes on from USEH01000044.1 coordinate 9,137, forward strand.
TTATCCATTCTGCGGAAGATGATTATGCTTTGAGTGTAATCGTCTGCCGATATCCACTTAAAGCCCTCCCACGAGTAGTCTTCCTGCCACATCGGGGGGTTATCGAGATAGAATCTGTTAAGATTCTTGACAAATTCCTTGAAATTACGGTGATTCTCAAATTCATCAACCAAGAACCATTCAAGACCGGATTCGTAATCCCACTCTCTGAACTGGGCAAATTCTGAACCCATAAACAGCATTTTCTTTCCGGGGTGAGCCATCATGTAGCTTAGGAACACCTTATCCTGCGCGAATTTCAGTTCGGTATCACCCGGCATTTTGTTTACAAGCGAGCCTTTTCCGTGAACAACCTCGTCGTGCGAAATCGGCAGTATGAAATTCTCGGAAAAAGCGTAGAACAGCGAGAAGGTGAGCTGACCGTGATGGTCCTTTCTGAAAAGCGGATCCATCGACATATATTTCATCATGTCGTTCATCCAGCCCATGTTCCACTTGAAGTTAAAGCCCAGTCCACCGATATCGGTAGGCTTGGTTACGTTGGGCCATGCTGTGGATTCCTCGGCAATCATTATGGCGTTGGGGATTTTTGCAAAGACCGCTTTGTTGAGCATCTGCAAAAACTCGACCGCTTCAAGGTTTTCATGACCGCCGTTTTTATTGGGACGCCACTCGCCGCCCTGTCTGTCGTAATCAAGATAGAGCATCGAGGCAACTGCGTCTACACGAAGTCCGTCAACATGGAACTTTTCAAGCCAGTGTATAGCGCTGGAAATAAGGAAGGAGCGAACCTCGTTTTTGCCGAAGTCGAACACCCTTGTTCCCCAGCCCTTATGTTCCATTTTTAATGGGTCGGAATACTCGTAGCAGGGCGAACCGTCGAACTCGTAAAGTCCTGCGCCGTCCTTTGGAAAATGCGCCGGAACCCAGTCTAAAATTACGCCTATTCCAGCCTGATGGAACTTATCTATCATACTCATAAAGCCTTCGGGTGTGCCGAAGCGGGATGTTGGAGCGAAATATCCCATTACCTGATATCCCCACGAGCCGTCGTAGGGGTACTCGGTCAGCGGCATGAACTCAACGTGGGTATAGCCCATTTCCTTTATATATGGGATAAGCTCATCAGCCGCCTTTTCGTAGCTGAAAAAGTTGCCGTCGGGGTATTGCTTCCACGAACCTAAGTTTACCTCGTAGATGTTCATGGGAGCATTATACAGCGGTCTTTGCGTGCGCGAAGCAACCCATTCGCCGTCGTTCCACTTATAGCCGGATATATCAAATATCTTTGTGCCGGTGGAGGGCTTGGTTTCCATATGCACGCCATATGGGTCCGCCTTCATGCGCTCCGAGCCGTCAAGCCCTTTAACGCAGTATTTATAGGTTGTAAATTGCTTTATACCCTTTATTTTTGCTTCCCAGATGCCGCCGTAAATCCGCGAGCAGGGGTTTGCGCAAACGCTCCAGCCGTTGAAATCGCCCGCTACCGAAACGCTTTTTGCATTGGGTGCCCACACCCTGAAAACATATTCGTCCCCCGATATGCAGTGCGCGCCTAAAAAGTCGCCTGAGCTGTAGTTTGTGCCGGCAAGAAAGCTGTTGATCTGCTGTCTGAGCCAAGTGCTTTCAGACATTACATCACTTCCTTTATTAATGTCTTTTTATGGCAGAAGCTGTCCCATATATCCAATCGGTTATGCAGACAGACTCTCTCATAATTTTCATACTATTATTATAATAAATTCCGAGCAATATTGCAAGGTTTTTTGACACATTTTTCAGAAAGTCACATTTTACAACATACAATTTTGTTTATTTTGACGATCGTTTATTCCTTATCTGAAAGCTTGATTACCAAAATCGTAATATCGTCGGCAGTTTCCGAAGTCTGAGCCTTGCAGGCAGCCGTTCCGAGCATGGAAGCAAGCGTTTCGGCGTCCGAATCCATCATGTCACATATGCAGGACGGCTCTATGCCCATAGCACCGTCGGTCATCATAATAACGGTGTCGCCGCTCTTGGCGGAATAGGATGATTTGACAGCCTCGACGCCGTCCATTATCCCAGCGGGATATCCTCCGCCGGCAACTATCGCCGCACCGTCCGAGCTGATAACAAAGCTTTTGCAGCCGCCGCATTTGTAGAAATCCATAGCTCCGGTTATCAGATTTATCCGCATAAGGTCGAGGGTGGCAAAGCTTTCCTCCTCGATACTGCATTTTAAGTACTCCGCCGAAAGGGTTATGGCAGATTCTGGCGGGAAACCCGCCGCAATAAGCTCTTTAAGGGTCTGCACAAGTATTTGCGAGCATATCCCCGCTTCCTCGCCGGTTCCCATGCCGTCAGAAACGGCGGCATAGAGATACTGCCCCGCGCTGAACACGCTCATATAGTCGCCGCTCTGCCCGCCTTGACCGCCCTGCTCGCGCGGCTTTTGAAAGCTGCCCGATTCCGCCGTTATGCCACCCGAAGGCATAATTTCAAGCCTTGCATAGCCGCCCGCCTCGCTTCTTACAGCTTTGCGATACTGCCTGCCGGTCTGCATTTCTATGGCTTTTACAAGCCTTTGACCGCTCACCCTTTCGCCGCTCTTAAAATATGCACGCAAAAAGCCCTCCGGCGAGACGTATACACTGTCTACGCCCGACTGCGGAAGCTCCATACGGCTTTCTTCGGTGTGAGTTACCGTTTTTGACAGCGCGGATATCATGGAGCTGAACATATCGCGGCGCTTTAAGGCTTCGGCTTCGTTTGCCGATTCAGATTTCAGCTTTCTTTCGGCTTCAGCCGCCGAACGGCGCATCTCGTCAAAATGTATGCAGACGTGAGATGGGGCTTCAATGCTGTTTTCGGAATCGTCCGAATAGCAGCCTGTATATTTTTCGCAGTTCATGCAAACTCCGGCGTACACCATGTCTCCCACAGACGGACGTTCGGGGGGCTTGACGGCTTCAAGCCGCTGAGATAGCCTTTCAAGAGCGCAAGCCATAAACGCTCCGCGACCGTCGGAAAGCTCGCCTGCGGACGGATTCTGCCTTGCAGCCGTGGGTAAGCTTTCAAGCATTTTTTCGGGAAGAAGCGCAAACGCGGCGGCTCCTGCTAAGCTGCATATACAGTCGGCAAGCATACCATCATGCAAGGAAAGTGCAAGAATCAAAGAAACGGCAAGAGCTGTCCATCCCGCAGCAAATATCCTGCTTTTGCGCACCGCCGACGGACATAGTATCACTGCCAAAGCCGCCGCAAGCGCAAAGGCTGAAAGCCCGCCTGTTCCGAGAACAAATCCCACGCAGGCGAATCCCGAAAAAAGAGCCGATTCCGCCTTGGGCAGATGATACACAGCCGCCGAAGCTATAAATATCAACGCCGCTTTTCCGAGACTGAACCCGCCGCAGCCGTATGCGCAGAGAGCACAGACCGAGAGTGTGAGAAGCGTCTGTATCCCCGACGAATCCATCCCCCTGACGTCTGATAAGGAGGGAGTTCTGAACACCGAAGTGAAAGCATACACCGCCATCGCGGAGATTATGCAGCCCAGCGTTGCCGGCAGAACGCTTAAAGCCGCCTGACCTGCCATCACCGCGAAAATGAGTCTTATGGATAGACTGCAAAGCCCCGAGGACAAAGCCGCCACAAGTGGGAATCTGCGCTTGCTTTCGTCTGCAAACCATAGCCTTACAAGTATCCCGACCGCCGCGGAGGCAAGCATCGCGACAACGCTCGGTTCAAAACCGAAAATCAGCGATGATATCACCGCTCCCGCAACGGTCAGAGAGCCGTAAAACGCGGGAAGACATGCGGCAAGCACCGGCAGGAAAGCTCCCTTCTCTCCGAGTATCGCCGCCGGCATAAGAATGGCTCCCGCCGCGAGACTTATCAGATATTTTGCCGCTGATTTTGATGTGTTTTTTGCAAGTGCTGACGCTGTTTCCATATTTTTACCATTCCTTTTGTTATGTATTGTTGGTAGTACTAATATTTGTCTGAAACGATTCCAAAAAGCGCGTGCAAAGCTGCCGTATGATGAGGGTT
>USEH01000045.1 GCA_900553675.1 uncultured Ruminococcus sp.
CCCCAACCGCCAGGAATTTGACTATCAGGGGCTTTACGAGCTTATAAAGGGTCGCAAAATTGAGAAAAAGGAAGGCTCCTACACCACCTATCTCTTTGAAAAGGGGTTAGACAAAATCCTTAAAAAGGTCGGCGAGGAATCCACCGAGGTCATCATCGCGGCGAAAGCCGAGGACAAGGCGGAGACCATCTACGAAATTTCCGACCTCATATACCACCTCACCGTTTTAATGGTAGAAGCCGGAATTTCTCTTGAAGACATCCGCGCCGAGCTTGCCTCGCGCCACGTTATCGACCACAAGGTTAAGCAGGAGAAGATGGTATAATGCTTCAAAATCTGCACACTCATTCCAGATTCTGCGACGGTGCGGACGAGCTCGAAGACATTGTTCTTGAAGCTATAAATCAGGGCTTTGACACCATCGGATTTTCCTCCCACAGCTTCACGCCGTTTGACGAAAGCTACTGCATGACCGACGCGGCGGGATACTTCGATAAAATTGAGGAGCTTCGCGCAGACTATCGCGGCAGAATTACCATTCTTTGTGGCTTGGAACAGGACTACTTTTCCGCGTCGCCCTCATTTGACCTCGACTATGTTATCGGCTCGGTGCACTATATTAAATGCAAACGCGAGTACATCCCGATTGATGAATCCTCGGATATACTTATCGACGCGGCAAATCGTTATTTCAAGGGGGACATCTACTCCTTATGCGAGGAGTACTACAAGCTTGTTGGCAAGGTCGCCGACAAGACAAACTGCGACATCATCGGGCATTTTGATCTCATTTCCAAGTTCTGTGAGACCGCTCCCGATCTTATCGACTTCAACAACGAGCGCATAATAAAGGCGGAGGAGGAAGCAATCGAGTCTCTTATCCCCTACGGCGTGCCGTTTGAAGTGAATACAGGAGCAATAGCGCGGGGCTTGCGGACGTCGCCCTACCCCTCGCAGCGGTGTCTTGAAAAAATCGCACGGATGGGCGGAAGCGTGATACTCACCTCCGACTGCCACTCCAAAGAAAAGCTCAGCTTCGGCTTTGACGAAGCCCGCGACCTCATCAGATGGTGCGGGTTCAGGGGCGAATGCTTCTACCGCGACGGCGGATTTCAGGTCTGCGCTTATTGACATCACGGCAAAATAATAGTATAATTTCAATGTTATCTTACGAGCTTTTCAGTGCGGAAAGCCCTGTTGAAAGGATTGATTTTTTATGAGCAAGCTTATCATCCCAAAGGACTATCACAGCAGTCTGACGGCATACGAAACACAGACGGCTATAGGACTTATAAAAAGGAGCTTTGAAATAAATCTGTGCCAGTCGCTCAATCTTAAAAGAGCGTCTGCACCGCTTTTTGTGGACAATTCCCGCGGACTTAACGACGATCTGAACGGCTACGAACGTCCGGTATCCTTTGAAATCAAGGAGACAGGCGGCTCGGCAGAGGTTGTTCACTCATTGGCAAAATGGAAGCGCATGGCTCTTAAGGAGTACGGCTTCCACGTCGGCGAGGGCATATATACCGACATGAACGCCATCAGGCGGGACGAGGAGATGGACAATCTTCACTCCATCTACGTTGACCAGTGGGACTGGGAGCGCATCATCACCCGTGAGGACAGAAACCTCGATTTCTTGATGGAAACTGTGATTAAGATTGTTGACGCGGTTTGCAACACCGCCGAAATCATAACAAAGGTGTATCCGAATGTAAGGTGCCGGCTCTCGCGGGATGTCTCCTTCATCACCACTCAGGAGCTTGAAGACCTCTACCCCGACCTCACCCCCAAGGAGCGTGAAAACGAGTATCTCCGCGAACACAAGACTGCGTTTATCATGCAGATCGGCGACGTTTTAAAGTCCGGCATAAAGCACGACGGCAGAGCACCCGACTACGACGACTGGCAGCTGAACGGCGACATTATGATGTGGAATGAAACCCTCGGCTGCGCCTTCGAGCTCAGCTCTATGGGCATAAGGGTGGACGCAGATTCTTTGCGCTCGCAGCTGAAAAAGGCGGAGTGCGAGTGGCGTTCGGGTCTGGAATTCCACAAAATGCTTTTAAACAACGAGCTTCCGCTGACCATCGGCGGCGGCATAGGACAGTCAAGGCTTTGTATGCTGCTTTTGGGCAAGGCTCACATCGGTGAGGTTCAGGTTTCGGTATGGGACAGAGACACCGTTCTGGGATGTCAGAAAGCGGGAATCATGCTTTTGTAATATCAAATAATTATATCCGAGGAGGTTATTAAGCTTTCTCGGATATTTTTTTGCCGGAATCTGCGTCGGACGTGATGCAATGTTTAATACTATTCGCCATTTAAATTGTAGACAAGAAAACGCACGAATCTGTAGGGATTAAAAATCGTGCACACCGTGCACAGCGGCGTATAAATATAGTTATTATATCCAAAATATTCTATTAATTTGTTGATATCAAACATACGTTCTTGATAAAAGGCATAAAAAAGAGAGCTTTTCCCTCTGCAATTATATTTATTCATGTGTATAATAATATATTTGAATGATACTTTATACTTTATTAACTATATATGTAAATAACTATGCACGGTGTGCACGATATGCACGATTATAAAACCTATAAAAACCGTGCATTCATTCGTCAGAGTTTGTATGCCTATAATTTATGTGTTAAATAGTACAATAAAATCATTGAAAAAGTCATTGCTTTTTAGTGATTATTGTGATATACTTCTATTAATTAACAAACTAAACTGTCAACACCCCCATTTTATATTGAAAGGATAACACCATGGCTAACGAAATCGAAAATCAGGAAAACGACCTTCATCTGGTTGACCTATTATACCCCTCCGAGACTAAGCGCAGGGAAGCGCAGGACCGTGCAACCGCTATTGCTCAGCTCCCGCAGGACTACGTTGCAAATTTAGAGCTGGAGCTATTATCGCGGCTTATCTGCCCCGAAAACTCGCTGAACGCTCTGCGCATACTCACCCAGCTTTCCACCGACGAGGAGGTACTCAACTACAGGCTGGACATCTTGGAGGACTTTTTAAACGTCCCCCAGCTTGAAGCGGTGCTATACGAAAACGTCCACAAGCTGTATGTAAACGAGCACGTCAACATACAAAAGCTTGGCTTGGCGGACAGCTTTTATGCCCTCAACACCCGCTTAAACTCGCTTAAAACCTTTATCGAGTGCATAACAAAATGCCACGAATTCTGCCAGAAGTTTCAGGATAGATTCCGCTCCGAGGCTCTTAAAGGATTGGTAGAATACTTTGCCTCGGTCTACAACTCGGAATACTTCGACGAGGTTAAAAGAGAGACCGACGAGTGCCTGAGAATCCTTGCAAAGGGCGTTAAGAGCGTGACCGTCGGCATCAATTTCGACGATATGATGAGACCTGTTGAAGCCATGCTTTTGTCCGTCTCCACCGATTCCATAAAGAAAAAGGGCAGGTTCGACTGGATATTCAAGCATTTAGACGGCGGAGCCGACCGCGCTATCGGCAGAACGCACTCACTCTACAACGAAAACGGCGGCACCAACGACCTTGAAGCCCCGCTTTTCCGCGAGCTGAAGGAAATCAACTCGGAGTACATCTCCCACCTCGACCGCGCAATCCGCGCATACTTCAAAAAGAGCACCGAGGATATTTTAACCTTTGAAAGCCAGATGAGCTTTTACATCGGCGCAAAGCGTATTATTGACGCCGTGCGGGCAAGAGGATTGGATATGTGCAGACCTAAATATCTTAAGATGGAGGAGCGCAGGCTGAACGCCAAGGGCGTGTTTGATTTAAGCTTCTACACCCAGATGGTATCCTCCGACCCGATGGGAAGCCTGAAGGACAAAATCATCACCAACGACTGCACTATGGACGACAACGGCAGGTTCTTTGTTTTAACCGGCGCAAACAACGGCGGCAAAACCACCTACACCCGTGCTATAGGCATTATTCAGGTTATGGCTCAGGCGGGAATATACGTTCCCTGCTCGTCCTGCGAAATCAGCCCTGTTGACTTTATCTACACCCACTTCCCCAAGGAGGAGGAGGTAGGCTTAAACACCTCCCGCTTTACTCAGGAGTGCAAGCAGTTTAAGGTCACCGTCGACAACGCCACAAGGTACTCAATGCTCCTTTTAAACGAGTCGATACAGTCCACCACGCCGACCGAGTGCGTTTTTATCGCGACCGAGCTTACAAAAATCTTCCGCTGCATAGGCGTGCGCGGAGTTTATGCCACCCACCTTTTAGAGCTTGCCAAGAATCTCGACAAGCTAAACGCCGAGGTTGAGGGCGACACCAAGCTTGTCAGCATTGTGACGACTGTAGACACCACCGCCGACAACAAACGTCTTTACCGCATAGTAAAAAGCGCGCCGCAGGAGTTCGGCTACGCTCAGACGATATACAAAAAGTTCGGAGTCTCCTTTGAAGAGGTACAGAAGAGAATGAAAAATTCGTAATAAAAGCAACAGTCAGCATTAAAACAACATAGCGGTGCAGAAGAGGATGAAAAATTCGTAATCAAAACCACAATCAGCAATAAGACTGCACAGGCGTTCAGAGAAAAGGACAAGAACGCTGAAAATGTCTTAAAATACAATAAGAAAGCCGGAAGGGATTAATATGTTAAATTCAAAATTGAAAAAGTTTGCTCAGGAAAACGGTCTTACGGTTGCACACGGGGTCGCATACGGATATTTTAACGACTATCTCCTCACCCTCAGCAACAGTTGGGAGATATTACTGCCACGTTTTCGATGTTTATCGCCGAAGATGCCAACGTTGGGATATTGAATCAATTCTTTAACAACAAAAATTTTTTAGGTGAGCACCTTATACGCGGCTTGCAGGTTGGCGAGTCTAAGATGACAGTGGTGTTCCAGGGCTCCACGGGAATCGTAAAGCAGCTTTCAGAGGCACTGACAGCCGTCACCGAAAAGCTCAGAGAGTATGGCGTGATGGGAAAGGGCTATTGCCCCTGCTGCGGTCAGACAACCAACGGCACCGAGGATATGTATCTTATAAACGGCGTTGCAATGCAGCTTCACTCAGGCTGTTTTGAATCCGTGGAAGCCGGATTTGCCGAGAACGCCGAGGCTGCCAAAACCAACGGAAGCGTTGCCACCGGCGCAGTCGGCGCAATCATCGGCGCGATAGTCGGAGCAATTCCGTGGGCTATAGTCTCGTTTTTGGGATGGTTCGTGGGATATCTCGGATTCTTAATCAGCCTTGCCTCCTGCAAGGGCTATGAGCTGCTTCATGGAAAGGAAACAAAGCTTAAGGGAATAATCGTGCTTGTGGTATCGCTTATAGCGGTTATTCTTGCCGAGTATGTCGCAATGCTCGCGTCGCTGATGAAGGAATTTCCCGGAACGCCTTTAAGCACCTGCTTTGTCACCCTTAATGCAGCTATCAGATACGAACCCGAAATGCAGGCAATAGTTATAAAGGATCTTCTTATGGGATGGCTGTTTGCAGTGCTGGGCATAGCTTCCGTCATCAAGCAGATTTTTACAAACGTTAAGCAGAACAACGGCGAGATTATCAAGCTGTAAAGTTAAGTAAAACGCAAAAAGAGGTTTACATATGAAAATAGGAGTGTGCCTTTCGGTATTCGACGATAAAATCGAGCGTTTCAACGAGCTTGGAGCGGACTATATCGAAACCAACCTTACCCAGCTTTCGGAGCACAGCTTTTCCGAGATTGAGGAGCGCCAAAGGCTGCTTTCGTCTCTCGGGGTGGAGTGCTATTCCGGCAACTGTCTTTTCCCCGGCGACATCCGTCTGACCGGCGAGGGCGTGGACATGGAAAGAATCTCTAAGTATATAGAGGATGTTTTTGCCAAGGCGGAAATTCTCGGACTTAAAATAGCGGTGTTCGGCAGCGGCAGGTCAAGAAGCATACCCGAAGGATTCCCCAAGGACAAGGCGCACGACCAGCTGAAAAGGCTGCTGGGCGATATAATCGCGCCTGCGGCGGAAAAGCACGGCATAGTGTGCTGTATAGAGCCTTTGAGGCATCAGGAAACCAACGTATTCAACACCTGCACCGACGCGGCAAAGCTCATCCGCGAGGTGAACAGCAAGAACGTCCGGCTTTTGGTAGACCTTTACCATATGGATATGGAGGGTGAGCCTCGCAGGGTTCTTTCAGAGCTTGGCGACATCTTAAGCCATGCCCATATAGCAAGCGCAAAGAACGCGCGCGCCATCCCTTTCGAGGGAGACGGCGAGGATTACGGCGAATTTTTTGCGATACTGAAAAGTATCGGCTATCAGGGCGGAATATCGCTTGAAGGCGGCGCCGGAGAGGATTTCTGCTCAGGTGTTAAAAGCTCTATAGCGTATCTGCGGACGCTGATATAACCGCAGCAAATTTCCAATAAATATCTTTCCAATACAACATCTTACCAAATAACATCTTCCAATATAATGCATACCAATATAAGAAAGGACAAATGACATGAAATGTAAAAAACAGCTTTTAGCCGGAATAGTGGCTCTTGTTGCCGCTGTTTCTGCTCCGGTGCAGGCATATGCCGATACCGGCAACAGCATAACCGTCAACCCCGAAAAGACGGTCTGCGAGATATCGCCGTACATCTACGGCATAAACAGCGGTGCTGACACAACCAAGGTAACGGCAAAATCCGACCGGATAGGCGGCAACAGATTGACTGCCTATAACTGGGAGAACAATGTTTCAAACGCCGGCTCGGACTGGCACCACACATCGGATATGTACTTGGTCAACAACGTGGATGAAAAGCTTAAGACAGCTCCAGGCGGAGTGGCCTTGGACGCCGCAGAAACCATCTCCGAAAGCAAGATTCCGTACGGACTTTTAACTCTGCAAATGCTGGGATACGTCTCTTCAGAAAAGCAGGGAGAGGTCAGCGAGAAGAACGCCGCGCCCTCAAGCTGGTGGTGCAAGGTTGAAAACCGCAAGGGCAGCGAATTCTCGATGACTCCCGACCTGACCGACGGCGTGGTTTATACCGACGAATACCTGAAGTATCTCTTTAAAAAGCTGGGCAAATCAGACGGCAAAAAGGGCTTTAAAGGCTATGCTCTCGACAATGAGCCCGTGCTGTGGATGCACACTCACAGCCGCATACAGGCTGAACCGCTCAACTGCACAGAGCTTATAGAAAAAAGCGTCGACCTTGCCTCGGTAGTAAAGGATATGGACGAGGGCGCAGACGTTTTCGGTCCGGCGCTTTACGGATATTCTGCATTCAACAACTTCACCGACACTCCGGACTGGAAAAAGATAAAGTCCGACAACGGCTATCGCTGGTTTATCGACTATTATCTTGATTCCATGAAAAAAGCAGAGGATGAACAGGGCAGACGACTTTTAGACGTTTTAGACCTTCACTTCTACACCGAGGCAAAGGGCGTCTGCGGTGAGCGCTCCTGCAATCATTACGACAACGACGGCTGCATTCAGGCAAGGCTGGACAGTGTGCGCTCGCTTTTTGAAGAAGGCTATCGCGAAAACAGCTGGATTGTTGACACCGGCGCAGAGTTCTTCCCGCTGCTGCCGAACGTTGAGCAGTCGATTTCGCAGTACTATCCCGGAACCAAATTGGCGTTTACCGAATACAACTTCGACGGCGGAGATCACATTTCTGGAGCGGTTGCACAGGCGGATACACTGGGAATTTTCGCGGAGCACGGCGTTTATTTTGCAAGCATATGGGCGTTTGACAACTGCGATTATCAGTTCAGCGCGATAAATATGTTCACAAATTACGACGGCAAGGGCAGCGGCTTCGGAGATACTCTTGTTGAAAGCCAGAGCTTTGACAGAAACGCAGTGTCGGTCTACTCGGCAATCGACTCTAAGGACAGCGGCAAGCTCAGGATTATCGCCATCAACAAATCGATTCACGATTCTACACCGGTCAGCATTTCAATCGCCGGCGAAAAGGAGTACACCTCCGCAAAGGTATACTCGCTTTACGGCGACACCCCCGAAATCCGCAGGCTGGAGGATATTCCGCAGATAACAGGCAACAGCTTTGAATATCAGCTTGAGCCGCTTTCCGTAACCGAATTTGAGATTGAAATAAAGGGCGGAGGCAGGCAGCTATCCACCGCCGCAGTGTGCGCAGGGGCGGCAGTACTGGCACTGCTGATTGCAGCAATAGCAGTTGCGGCAGTAAAACACAGAAAGAAATAAGATGAAACAAACCCGCTCTCAGCAGGAAAATCCGATTGAGAGCGGGTATTTTTTGCGGTCACCGACCGTTCTTTTATCTGCACTTTGCGCAATACCGTCCCGATTTAATCGGCGCGCCACACTTTTCGCAGTATACTCTTATCGGGGATTCATCCGGAAAGCTCAGCACTGCCTCCCTTGCCCATTTTCTGATATCGTTTGCAGATACTCCGCAAGCGTTGGAAACCTCCTCAATTTTAGCGGCGGGATGCTCTGCAATATAGCCTTTTTCCTTGCCAAGCAGCTCATCCTGCTTTTTCAGACAGTCGGGGCAGACGCTTTTTCCCCCAACGCTGTTAAACAAACGACCGCAGACCTTGCAATTTTTTACATCCATAATAGTCTCTCGCTTTCAAAGAAAATAAAAAGGGCGCCCATTATTTCGGACACCCTAAAGTTTGCATTACTGACAATAAATCAATCTGCTGAATACGGCAGAAGAGCTACAAATCTTGCTCTCTTAACAGCCTTGGTAAGCTCTCTCTGATGATATGCACAGGTACCTGTAACACGTCTGGGAAGAATCTTAGCTCTTTCGGTAAGGCACTTCTTAAGCTTAGCAGTGTCCTTGTAGTCAATAGTTTCTGCTCTGTCAGCGCAGAACATGCAGACCTTTTTGTGATGTCTCTTCATGGGTCTTGCATTGTTGGTCTTTTCCATAGCCATGGTAATTTATCTCCTTTCAAAGATTTTTGCATTCTCATTAGTGGGTTCAGAACGGAACTCCGTCGTCGCCGAGAATTTCTTCAAAATCGTCTAAATTCCCGATTGCGATGGGCTTCTGCGAAGGCTCGTTATACTCGGGCTGCGAAGCCTGTCTGGGAGCAGAGCTTTGATTTGAATAGCTGTTTGAATAACCGCTTGAATAGCCGGAATTTCCACCCTGCTTAGGCTCGCCGGTGAAGGAAACGCTGTCGACATAAACCTCGGTGACATAATGCTTGGTGCCGTTTTTGTCGTCGTAGGTTCTTGTTCTTAAATTACCCTCAAGAGCAATCATTCTGCCCTTGCCGAAGTACTTTGAAATGAACTCCGCCTGCTGACGCCACGCAACGCAGTTGATGAAATCAGTCTGTCTTTCTTCGCCCTGCTTTGCGTAACTGCGGTCTACCGCAACAGTAAAGCTTAATACCGATGTTCCGCCGGTGGTCTGCTTTAATTCGAGATCCTGTGTTATTCTTCCCATCAAAATTACTCTGTTCAACATTTCGTCCGTTCTCCCTTCGTTGGTTAAGTCTTAAGCTCTTTCCCGATTACTTGTTGATAACGATTGAGCGAAGCACGCCGTCGGTGATGTTAAGAACACGGCTGAGCTCTGCGGGGAAATCGGGCTTAGACTCGAAGGTATAGATAACATAGTAGCCCTCGGACTCATAGTTGATGTCGTAAGCCAGCTTGCGCTTGCCCCACTCGTCAACCTCGGTCAAAGTAGCGTTAGCCTCGATCATTTCCTTGAACTTTGCAACCAATTCAGCAACAGCCTCGTCGCCTGCTTTCGTTGAGAATACTACCATAGACTCATAGTTTCCTGTGATTTTTGCCATTAAAAGCACCTCCTTCTGGATTTCATCTACCATCCATAGATAGACAAGGATAACAGATAGATTATAACAAATCCCGCCCGAAATGTCAAGCGGGATTTTTGATTTTTTAGATTTTTTCGATATATTTTCGGAATTTTACGTCCGCGCGTCCATTATCACTTCGCTCCAAAGGCGACATAAGCTATCACGCAGAGAATTGCAGCATCGGCAATAAGCTGAACCGCAAGCGCGGCTATAACGTTTATCCACGACGTTCCGCCGGCAGAGGCAATCGCGGAATTGCGCGAGCCTTCCTCTAAAACGGTTGTCTTTATCCTTCCAAGGTCCTTTTTAGCCTTTCTGTAATAAAGCCTGTTTGCGAAAAGTCCGCAGGCAATGCTGATACCGTAGGAAAGGAAGTAGGTAACATTATAAAGGCTTAAATACCACTGCTGCTCTAAAATCGAGGGCACGGCGTTGCCGCTGTAGGTGTAAACCAGATAAATCGCATATGGAATCGACAGAAGAATCTTGGTGACAAGCATCACAATCCCCTCCGGAATCATCTTTCTGTAGAAGAAATAGAACTCCGGAAAAAGCATTGCGCTGAAATTCATTGAAACGTTGCTGTTTTTTGAGAATCTTAAAAACTTGGGGATATAGTAATAGAAGCTCTTACCTACATATTTGGTATACTCCCCCACCGTGTTGCCGTCAACGTCGGTTTCCTTGTTGATCGGGCGGATATCGATAAACGGCATTCCGCCGTAACCTCCGAAGCCACGACTTTCTGCCTCATCGTCCTGCTTTATGCGCTGATAGATGGTTCCTGCCGCCTTTTCCATGTTGACCGGCGCTCCGCACTGCTTGCAGAAGGCACTTTCGGAGTCGTTCTCGGCGCCGCAGTTTTTGCAGGCGACTGTTGTGTGAACAGTGGATTCACCCGCGGCAGAGTCCTCCGAGCCTGCGTTTAAAACAACCTCAGGCTGCCAGCTCTCGCCGGATTCGTGAAGCGCGGTGTTGATGCACTTTCCCTCATTTTTATAGCACTCTTTATGATACGGCGAACCGCATTCGGGGCACACGACAATATCATCGCGTTCGGTAAGAATACTTCTGCACGAGGTACACGGCTGCCCAATAAACTTTGACATATATTAGCTCCTTAAAATTCAGTAAGATATTAAATAGTACCCTGCTGAAAATGAAATTATTACATTATAAGTATAGCACATTTTTCCGACAATGCAAATGAAATTTCAAAATTTCATTGTGTTTTCACCCAAAATGCAAATTTTACGCGATACAACCGTGCCACCGCAAAAAATCAGCAAAAAGGTCTTGACTTTTTCACCGAGATGTGATAATATACTTAATTGTGGAATGCGCCTGTAGCTCAGTGGATAGAGTGCCCGGCTACGAACCGGTAGGTCGTGAGTTCGAATCTCCCCAGGCGCGCCAAAAAGAAAAGCCGCCGGCAAGGTGGCTTTTCTTTTTGTACTTTTATCTCTTATCTTTTCTCTCTTCTCTCTTATCTTCTATGATATAGCGGCTTTTCCAGATAAAAGATAAGAGAGAAAAGTGAAAAGTGGAGGAATCGGCTTCGCCGATGGATTTTGTATGCGGCTTCGCCGCTGAGATTGATGCTGTCACTTAATATCGCAAAGGAGAATTAAAATGACATACATATTCAATAAACCCGTTTCTGTAAAAGCTCTGGCAGATTTGCGCGAATCGGTCGGATGGAACAGAATGGAGAGCGAGTACAAGAATCCTTTGCTTACTTCTTACTATCATATTGCAGTTTACGAAAAAGAAGCGCTCATCGGATATATTGATTGCGTATCAAACGGTGTTACCGACGCGTATATTCAGGACTTAATGGTTCGTCCCGATTATCAGGGCAGAGGAATCGGCACTGATCTGATGGAAAAAATGATTGATTATTTGAAGAATAAGCACATATATATGATTTCTGTCGTTTTCGATGAAAGTCTGAAAGCTTTTTACAAAAAGTTTGGTTTTTATAATATGCTTTGCGGACAAATGGAAACGTATGATTGCGAATAAAATAATGATAGTTCAGAGACCGATGGATTTAAAATCAAAACAGCTCTTTGATAATCATATCCGCGCATTCAGCCGGACTGTACAAGCTTGTATCCACGTTCAAACTATACTTGATGTTTTTTGACATCAATTCGTACTGCTCATCCGACTGACTTTCATATCGATCTCCGCGAATAATATTTCTCTTCCTGCATATTTCCAATGGACAATATACTTCAACTAAATCAAGAGGATTATTTTTCAGTATTTCCATTAGTCTCAGATAATGAGGTGATATTTCATCTCTTTCCACCAATATTCCGTCGATAAGAACATTTTTGCCCATATCCGAGTAGAGCTTTGCAGTGTGGTACATCATAATAATAACTTCGCTGAGATATTTCCAATAGTTTTCACGCAAGTATTTTTCCCCAACCATCTCTTGAAACAAATCATTGGCAACAACATAAAAGAATATGTCATCACGCTCCTGAAGAGCTTCAACAATCGATGTTTTTCCTGAGCTTGTAACCCCGTTCAAAAAAATGATGCGTCCTTTATCCACTATACCACCTCATTATAATTCAACTGTCACTCTGATATGAAACGATTATACAACGCATTAACGAAAAAATCAACGCGGCATTTCTCATTGATTGTGTCAAAAATATTAAGCTTTTGTAAACTTTTAAGCATACAAGTAACGAAGCGTACCTTTTATACGTCTATATAGATAGAACATATATGAAGGATGTGACGCTATGATTAAAAAGGTGCTTGCCGTCTGCCGCGGGCATGAGATAACCGCGCAGTTTTTGGACGAGGACGAATACAATATGTATTGCCAAAAGGTAATGCGCTCGAGTCTTGACATAGCGCTTACAAATCTTTCTCTTGACGAGATTATAGAGCTATGGCAAGCAAAAAACGGCGATTGCACAGATGAAATCGCCGAGAATGTCGGAGCTGTTAAATCTGCCGGTCGATGAGCGACCGACGGTGATGCCCGCATCGCCGCACCAATTTTGCATTTGTATCAGCTTTCTATATGGATTATCTTATTTTAGCCCTTTTCGTACATATTTTTTATACTTATTTCCCGTTAAAAAGTGTACAGAGGTTGCCAAAGCAAACCCTGTACACTTTTACAGGAAATTAGTATTAGCCCCATCGAGCGACCGCCTAAAACCAGCACGATGGGGTAATATTTTTTGCGATAATATATGATTCTCTGCCGCG
>USEH01000046.1 GCA_900553675.1 uncultured Ruminococcus sp.
TTATTATATCAGTTTTTAGGGTGTTTGTCGACTGTAGTTATAGTGTAACAGTTCACCGCAGTCATCCAAACATCCGCCCCACCCTCCTACGTCACCCAAAAAATCCCCAAAATAATCACCTGATTTCGCAAACCTTTCTCCTTATTTTAATGTAGACAAACCGCCCGCTATGTGCTATAATACACATATCAAAAAAATTCCCCGCAGACCGCCCCTGCGGGCAGAAATCGGAGGCTGCCGCATGAAGTCTAAAAAAGGAAGAATTATAATAATCATTCTGTGCGTGCTGTTCATTGCGCTGAGCGTGGGCTTTTTTATGATGACGGGAGAGACCCCTGCCCATACCGCGCCGTCTGCCAGCGGAACCGACACCCCCGAAACGTTGGTCACTCTCTCCACGGCACCGATTGAGACTTCTCCTACCGTCCCAGCCGGAGTGCCCGACAGGGTTATTTCCACAACTCCCCCGCAGGACGACAGCCAGACCACTGAACCGCCGCTTGATACAGATGCAGAAACATCTACATATACCGACACAACTGCCGATTCCACTAACCCCGACGACCCTTCCGCCCCCGATATCGCCGAGCCGGCTGCGGACAATTCCGGTGAAACTGTCTCCGAGCCGGGTACAGTCCGCCTCTGCTTCGGCGGGGACACCTCCATCGACTCCGAGTTTGCCGACGCTGCCAACAAATGGGGCATCGACTACCCCTGGAAGGAGGTCACCGAGGTATTCTCCGGCGCGGACCTGGCGATCGTCAACCTTGAAACCTGCGTAAGCGAGCGCGGAACCTCCGAAAAGCGTCAGGGCTACGGCTTCCGCACCCCTCCCGAAATGCTGGAGGGCTTTGTGAACGCCGGAATCGACATGGTAAATCTTGCAAACAACCACACCCGCGACTTCGGCTACGACGCTCTGACCGATACATTTGAGTATCTGTCAAACTACGGAATAGATTATTTCGGCGCGGGATTAAATAAAGAGCAAGCCGAGGGGCTTACAGTAAAGACGGTCAACGGCGTTAAAATCGGCTTTGCAGGCTGCAATTACGTCTATCTTCCCGACGACTGCGCAGCCGCCGAGGATCACGCCGGAATCAATATGGTATATAAGATGAGCGACGAACGCACGCTCGCATTCTTAGAAAAGGTCAAGGAGTACGACACACAATGCGACGTGCTGATAGTCTTTATGCACGCAGGAACCGAGGAGGTCTTTGAGGTAAACTCCTACCAGAAAAATCTGGCGCGCGCGCTGGTCGACAACGGCGCAGACATTGTTGTGGGCGCGCACCCTCACACCCTTCAGCCAATCGAATTTTACAACGGCAAGCCGATTTTCTACAGCATAGGCAACCTGATTTTCTGGCACATCGACGACGATATCGACGGTCTGACCTGCATTTTTGACATCACCGTCGACAAAAACGGCTTTAAGTCGCTGAAGCTTCACCCGCTGTTTATCAAGAGCTACAAGGTCTACTATCTCGAACGCGGCGAGGGCAAGTATGCCTCACGCTATGGGCAGATAATCGATCTGATGAACAAGCTTTGCAAGCCAAATGGAATAGAGTTTACCGAGGATGGCGGCATGGTGAGAGAGTGTGGCTTGCCTTGATAGCATTCTGCAAAAGTGAAAACGAAAGCGAAAGGTGAAGAAAATATCTTCTGTTACATCATTAGGGCTTGGAAAAACGATGGAGAAAAAGCTCCACTCGGTCGGCATACACTCAGCCGAGGAATTAAAGGCTGTCGGAAGCAGGCAGGCGGTTTTCCGACTGAAAGAGATATATCCGAACACCTGCGTTGTTATACTTTATACTTATTTTCGATTAAAAAGTGTCTGAACCAAACTTGGTTGTTGAATCGCCGCAAAACCCATCACGCTGTGTTTTCGGATGTCGGCTTTTGAAGATTGGCTTGGAATTATCAGATTGTGGGTTACCGAACGGCGCGCCCTCTGACATAGTGTTCTATCGCAGTTCTGCGGGAAACCGTACTCAGTGCGGGCGGAGGTCTACGCGCCCTGCGCGTGGACGGCAACGCCGTCCGGACGCGTAAGCGTCCAGACCTCCGCTACCCCATACTCTGTGGGGCGTGCCTCCTCGGTGAACAAACCTTCCTGCCTCCGCGATATATAGGCAACATCACTGTAGTTTGAGCGCTGTTCGCTCCTGCAAGCTTATTCTGACGCAACACACTTAATATATAAAAATTTGTTAAAAGATAAGGCAAGGTGGTAAAATTGCAGCATCAGAAAATAATGATAATCGACTTCGGCGGGCAGTACAACCAGCTTATAGCGCGAAGAGTGCGCGAGTGCGGGGTCTACTGCGAGGTCATCCCCTACCGAAAAGCGAGCGTAGAAGCCATCAAGGCGGAAGCACCCGTGGGAATCATCTTTACCGGAGGACCCAACAGCGTATACGAGGAAAGCTCGCCGCACATCGACAAAGGAGTGTTTGAGCTTGGAATCCCGATTTTAGGAATCTGCTACGGTGCTCAGCTTATGGCGTACACCCTCGGCGGCACGGCGGCGACCGCTCCCACCAGTGAATACGGCAAGACCGAAACCGAGTTTGACACCTCTTCCCTACTGTTTGAGGGTCTCCCCGAAAAGTCGATAACATGGATGAGCCACACCGACTATATTGCCACCGTCCCCGCCGGCTTCCGCACCACCGCTCACACATCTGTCTGCCCGACGGCGGCGATGGAGTGCCCCGAAAGAAAGCTTTACGCGGTGCAGTTCCATCCCGAAGTAAATCACACCGAGCATGGCAGCAAAATGCTTAAAAGCTTTTTGTTCAAAGTCTGCGGCTGCGTTGGCGACTGGACTATGGAAAGCTTTGCGCAGTCGGCGATCTCGCAGATAAAAGAGAAGGTCGGCGACGGCAAGGTGCTGCTTGCGCTTTCGGGCGGAGTGGATTCCTCGGTCTGCGCGGCTTTGCTCTCTAAGGCGATAGGCAGTCAGCTGACCTGCATTTTTGTCGACCACGGACTTATGCGCAAGCACGAGGGCAACGAGGTTGAGGAAGCCTTTGCCGACTGGGATGTGCGATTCATCCGCGTGAACGCCGCCGATCTGTTCCTTTCAAAGCTTGCGGGAGTTGAGGCTCCCGAAGCCAAGCGCAAAATCATCGGCGAGGAGTTCATCCGCGTATTCGAGGCGGAGGCGAAAAAGATCGGCAGGGTTGATTACCTTGCGCAGGGCACCATCTATCCCGACATTATCGAGTCGGGCGCAGGTGATGCCGCGGTTATAAAGAGCCACCACAACGTTGGCGGTCTGCCCGATCACGTTGATTTCAAGGAGATAATCGAGCCTTTGCGCCTGCTGTTTAAGGACGAGGTGCGCGCCCTTGGCAGAACGCTGGGACTTTCGGAAAAGCTGGTATCCCGCCAGCCCTTCCCGGGTCCCGGTCTTGCGGTAAGAGTCATCGGTGAGATCACAAGCGAGCGTTTGGAGATCCTGCGCGACGCAGACTGGGTATTCCGCGACGAGCTTGCAAAAAGCGGCGTAGACAAGGGCATCAGCCAGTACTTTGCTGTGCTTACCACCATGCGCTCGGTTGGCGTTATGGGCGACGGAAGGACTTATGACTACACCCTTGCGCTGAGGGCTGTCACCACCAGCGATTTTATGACTGCCGACTTTGCGCGGATTCCATATGACGTGCTGGAAAGGTGCGCGAGCAGGATTGTTAACGAGGTTAAGCATATTAACAGGGTGGTTTATGATATTACCACTAAGCCGCCGGCTACTATTGAGTGGGAATGACCCACGGTATCCGAAAAAGCCTTGATTTATAAGGGTTTTTCGGCTCTCCAAAGGCTTCCTGCGGACAAATTGAGGACATGGCTCCTTTAGGGAGAATAATGTCAAAGCGTTATAACGCTCTCAAATCTAACTGTTTTTGGTTGGATTTGAGAGCGTTTTTTATTCTTTATCCACCCATTTCTCTCATGTCTCTGACAAGCGCCAAAACAAAAAAATTCTCGTTGAGGACAAGTGAGGACACAAAAGACCGTTGATTTTTCTCCGGTAAATGTCCTAACAAGTGAAGGATAAAAATTCCGTACACTTTCTTAGGAGGATTTTAATATGGCAGAAAGCTTGTTTATCAAAGTAGATGAAGTTGGAGAACTTCTCGGTATTTCTCGTGCTGAGGCTTACAGAATCATTAAGAAACTGAATAGCGAGCTTGCTGAAAAAGGCTACATCGTTATCAGCGGCAGAGTGAGTCGTCGATACCTTGAGGAGCAAATATATGGTATGAGAACCGAAAAAGAAAAAGGAGGCAACTAAATGGGTGCTTACAAAGACAAGAATGGAACATGGTATGCACAGTTCCGATTTACCAACTGGAAAGGCGAAGCAGATCGAAAAACCAAGCGTGGCTTTGCTACAAAGAAAGAAGCTCTTGAGTGGGAACGTGAATTTCTCACTCAGAGCGCAGGCAACTTGGAGATGACCTTTGAAGCGTTTTATGAATTGTATAAAAAGAATCTCCAGGACAGACTTAAAAAGAATACTTGGAAAATGAAAACGAGTGTGATCGAAAGCAAGATTCTTCCGTACTTCAAAAAGAAGCGTATGTGCGATATAAAACCGAGAGACATCGTTGCTTGGCAGAACATCATGCTTCAAACGTGTGATGATAACGGTGAACCATATTCCCCGGTATATCTCAAAACAATACTGATTCAGTAAATACTCATTAAATTCTTTCCGACGGCTCACGTCCGTCTGTGCTTGCAGCACTTGAAGCGAAGCGAAAAGAACCGGAATACAGAGACATGGATATGTACAGAGAAATTATCAAAGAGAATATCTGCTACGACTATCTGCGCTCTGATCTTCCGTATGACCACGACCGATTGGAGGAAATCTTGGAGCTGCTCGTAGAGACGGTATGCTCCACAAAGAAATATATCCGTGTTGCCGGTTCGGACTATCCTGCAGAGGTTGTCCGTTCAAGGCTCTTAAAACTGGATATGGAGCACATCAAGTTCGTGTTTGACTGTCTCAAAGAGAACACGACCAAGATACGCAACATCAAACAATACCTGTTGACCACGCTGTACAATGCTCCCACTACCATCGGCAGTTACTACTCAGCGTTGGTTCAGCATGATTTGTATGGCAGCTCTCGTGATTAACACGGGAGCTATTTTTATGCCCAGGAAAGTCCTATGGTAAAAAGTCAATCGTCAAAAGTGACAAAGTATGAAGAAAAAGTTCGGCAAAGCAGTTAAAAGAGCGCAAAAAGAGAACACCCAACAAAGCCCGAATCGTTGAAATTTTTTCGACTGAGCGTGAGTCACCGGAAATTATTCCTCCGGCGGGATATACAGTCGGTTGGTTTTGAGCAGAGCGTAAACCAGCCTGACCAGTTTGCGAGCAGTAAGAGCGAGTGCGCGTCTGTGTTGGTGCTTTGTAACCTCACGGAATTTGAGATTGTAGAAGCGCCGAAACTCCGGGTCGCATTTTCTCAGAGAATTGGCGGCTTCACAGAAGTAGTAGCGCAGATGATGGTTGCCGGATTTGATGAGCTTGGTATCCTCGGCTTCAAAGCCGCCGGATTGGTTCTGCGTCCATGTAAGACCGGCATATTTGGCAAGAGAAGCCTGTGAGGGAAAACGGCTGATGTCGCCGACTTCGGCAATAATGCCGGCGGCATAAACAGGACCGATGCCTTTGACAGAAGTAAGCGTATTTGGAATAGTAGAGAATTGCTTTTCGATGGCTTTATCATACTCCTTAATCTGTCCCTGCAAAAGACGGATTGTTGACATGGAGATGGCAAGTATCTGGTTCACAGAATCCGCAATGACCGTTGGCGGTCGATAAGAATTCTTAGCAGCTTTCTGTAAAACAGAAACGATTTCATCCACATTTTCAAACCTTCCTTTTCCATGCTTTTGAATGAAGGCGGCAAGCTCGTTCGGATCCATGTACGCAAGCTCGTCCACAGATTCAAATTCTTCAAGGATGGCAGAAGCGGCGGCTCCGAATTTATTTGAAAAGATATTCTCTTGAGTAAAGCCGGAGAATTTCATGAACAGTTGATTCAGAAACCGCTGCTTTTCACGGGTAAGACTTTGTACCGTTTGGTGTCTGGCACGAGTCAGGGCTTTCAAGGCTTCAAAGCGGTAATCGCTCATGTAAACTTCCTTGTTGATTCTTCCAAAGCGCAGATGGTCGGCGATAATGAAAGCGTCAACAAAATCGTTCTTGGGTAGGTCTGAATAGGAATCCTTGAACTTTTTGACCTGTTTGGGATTGAGCATATGCAGCTTCTTTTCAAAGCCGGAGAGTTTACCCGTTTCACGGAGAAAGTACATTAGATTGTCTCCGTAAACAGAAGTAGATTCCATGCCTATGACTACCTTTGGAATGAAAAGCTTTTGGAGAACCTCAACGATTCTGTCAACAAGCGCTTCTGCACCGGGACGGTTGTTAGGAACGGAGAACGAGCTGTGCTTGTCCCCGTCAGGCTTCATGATGTAAGCAACATTTTGTTTGCTGCTGACATCAATGCCCACAAATAGTGCATTATTCAATAATTTCACCTCCAATCACGGCGAATTTTTAAGGACGGCAGGCATTCAGCTACCCGTGATACCCGGAGCATCAGCAACCTCGCATATCAGAATCCATTCCGAGGTTTTCAATGCGAAAAGCCCTTCTGCTATAGGGCGAAAGCTTCTCGGATAAACAGCCTATGTGTTTGCAGTTAACTTCCGGTTCAGGGGAACAGACTTTCCAAAGAAGTTACTCAGACGAGCGCAACTAGGAGGCATAGATCTTGTCCCTGCCGTCTTCAACGACATTATATCACGGATATGTGAACACCTGACGTGCTTTAGCAGAAAAAGTCTGTTGTATCAAGAGTTCGGGGTAGGATTTGCTGCCCTTGACACAACATCCGTTTTCCGCTTCATGGCAGATATGCCGTTTAAGCCGATTCCCGGCCTAAACGCCAATCACCAATTCAAGACTTTGTGAGGGAAGCTTGATATGGTTATTTCTAACTTACATTTATTATTATACGAGGAGGAAACAATGATTGAGCAAACAGTATAAAACATTTTATTACCACAACGCCCGCGACATTCCCGGCGAATATTTTCCGATGCCGAAAAGCATCTTTCGCCTAGGGCTGACCGCGGGTGAAATTCTCGTGTACACCTATCTGATGTACTGCGAGGACAGAAAAACCTTTCAGTGCCATCCGAGCTACGCCACCATCGGTGAGGCGGTGAACATGAGCAACAACACGGTGGCAAAACATGTGGACGGACTCGTGCGCAAAGGGTTGATTACCACAGAACACACGACCGTGAAAACACGGGACGGGCGCACGCACAACGGGAGCCTGCTCTATACGCTCTGCCCGCTTGCACCGGTGGAGCAGGCATATTTTGAAAAGCAGATACGGGAGGCATCCGCGCGGATGAACTTCAAAGCCGCGCTTGAAAAATACGAAAAAAGGAAAGGAGGTGCGTAAGATGAAGCACTCAATATACAAAACGCGGGAGGAACTGCCGATGTATCTGACCGTGATGAATGTGGCAGACCTGCTCGGCATTTCCCGTGCCAGTGCTTACGAGCTGGTGCGGGAGCAGAACTTCCCGAAGCTGAAAATCGTGGCGGGACGCATCATCATTCCGCGGGACAGACTGCTCGAATGGCTCGACGAACAGACCCGCTATGACAGGGTTTGACGGTCGATTATTTGATAGCAGGATAAAGCCGTGTCTCAGACACAGCAATTTACACCGCACGGCAACGCCGGGCGGGGATTTTACGGCGAAATACGGGGATTTTTACGGGCTTGCAAAAACGTCACCTGTGTCTCGCGTATGCCGAAAAAGACTGCCTGCGGGTCTCAAACACGAAAATCCCTTGGAAAATCGGGCTTTTTCCGTGTCTCAGACCGTAGGACAACGAAAACAGAAAGGTTGAAATTATGACAAAAGAAAAGCAAAATGACGCGATGCCGTCGAAAGGCGTCCGGCTTCGCGTCGATCAATGGGAGGACTGCGACAGGTTCTCCGAAACACTCAAAATGGCATCACGGAATGATTTTATCCGCGATGCCATTGATTTTTATCTGGAATATCTGCGACGGAACAACTCGGTGAAGTTTCTCACGCCTGCGCTGGAGTCGGTCATTTCCGCCAAGGTGAGGGACAGTGAAGAACGGCTTGCCCGATTGCTTTTCAAGCTGGCGGTCGATCAGAATCTGCTCGCGCACGCGGTCGCGGACTGCTTTGAGTTCAGTCCCGCAGAGATTGATAATATGCGTAATGACTCGGTGCGCGAGGTCAAAGAAACAAACGGAACCATCCGAACGGATGAAATATTGAATACAAAGAGGTAATTTTTATGGCAAAACTGATTTTGAAAGCGCCGTATTACAAGCAAGGTCACAAAACCGAGGACGGGAGAGGTCGCGGCGGTTACGCGGAATATATCGCAACGCGCGAAGGCGTGGAACTTTTGCGCGGCGGCATGGTGAACTATATCGGTCAGCGCAAAGGCTCCTGCGGGCTGTTCTCGGACGAAGGCGTAACCGTTGACCTTGCGAAAGTCAGCCAGGAGATCGACAATCATTCGGGCAATGTGTGGGCGCTCATCTTCTCGCTAAAGCGGGAGGATGCCGAACGACTCGGCTATAATTCCGCCGCGCAGTGGGTGCATCTGCTCCGTTCCCGCCGCAATGATATTGCAAAGGCGATGCATATCGCGCCCGAAAATCTTCGTTGGTATGCGGCGTACCACAACAAGGAAACCAATCCGCACGCGCATATGATGGTGTGGTCGAAAAATCCGCGCGAGCCGTATCTCTCGCAGACGGGGCTTCACGACATCAAAAAGGTGATGGCGTCGGACATTTTCCGTCAGGAATTGCTCTCGGTTTATCGCGGGCAAACGCAGGCGCGGGATGATCTGAAAGAGATATTTCGCGCAAAAATGCGAGAACTGACCACACAGATTCGTGCGGGTGGGAATGAAATTTCTCCCGAGCTCTATCAGAAGTTTGCGCTCCTCTGCGGGAAAATTGCTTCGCACAAGGGCAAAAAGGTCTATGGCTACCTGGATAAATCCGCAAAGCAGCTCACGAATGAAATCGTGAAACTGCTCTCGGCGGACGGAAAAATCGCGGAGCTGTATGACCTGTGGTATCGCTGTCAGTGCGAGGTGTACCGCACCTATACCGATGCCATGCCGGAGAAAATTCCGCTTGAGGAGAACAAGGAATTCAAGTCTGTCCGCAATGAAGTGGTGCGTGCGGCGGCGGAAATTATGTCTTTGCCGAGGCAACCCTTGCGCGAAATGACCGAAGGAAAAATGCCGGAGGAAGACCTGAAGCTCCTTGAAATCCGCGCCGACTTCGGTGACGTCGATGCCTTGATCGCGCTCGGACGGCATTATTACGAAAAGGAAGATGATGCGGACGAGGCGGAATATTTATGGAAAGTTGCCGCCGATAAAGAGAGTGCCGCGGCGATGTATCTGATTTACAAGGGCTACCGCGACGGAAAGTTCACCGAAAAGCCGAGCGACAAAATGAAATATCTGCGCATGGCTGCGGACAAAAATCACGCTTATGCAGAGTATGAACTTGCCATGCAGACCGACAAACGGATGCCGAATGTGAAGCTGTCGTATCTCATGCGTGCGGCGGAACACGGCTGCACTGCGGCGGAATATGAGATCGGCAAGCTGTATTATGAGAACGGGCAGACCGAACAGGGGCTTGCTCATCTTGAAAAAGCCGCCGCATCCGACCTCTGGGCGCGCATGCAGGTCGGATTGTTTTACTGCTACACGCGCGATAATTGGGAGCACGGCATGGAACTTCTGACCTCCGCCGCAGAGGAAAACTACGCGCCAGCACAGGAGGCAATCCGAAATATTCAAAGCGGGCTGAACGCACAGATCTTCACGGGTCTGTGCGATCTTTTTTATTACGCCGCAAACATCATTGACGGGCGCGCGGAAGAAATTCATGCGCCGTCCGGCGAACCCGTCATCAGCCGCAGACAACGCCGTGAGGAACAGGCGAAGCGGGACGGCGTGGTGATGCAGATGTAAATCCTTTTTTCAAAAAAATTGCATACAGCTATGGACAAACCCTATTAAATAGGGTATAATAGAACAGAACTGCCGATAGCAAATCTATGAAGAAAGGCGAACCCCATGAGCATTTTCGACGATATCAAAACGGGACTGAATCAGGCGATTGACTTTGAAAAAGGAAAAGGCAAGGCACGGGTAACCGTGATGACCATTCATCCGGTCGATCAGTTTTCACCGGACGAAATCAAGCAAATCCGTACCGATACCGGGATGACGCAGGTGCTGTTTGCGCAGTATATGGGTGTTTCCGTAAAAACCGTGGAGGCATGGGAAGCCGGCAGAAATCATCCGGTAGGAGCCGCTTGCCGCCTTCTTGCCATGACAAAAAACGATCCTGATTTCCCTGTGAAATCGGGTGTTGTGGTCGCAAGGGCAAGTAACTGAATCAGGAAAACCGGGAACGGTGGGGAGTATTTCTCCGCCGTTCTTTTTTATCGCCAAAAAACAGTTGATAACAAATTGATAACTCTTCGCCCGACCGCTGGATATTCACTCGAACCTGTGGTATCTTTGCAGTGGGCGAAAAAAACTTACGAAAGGACGAAAAACAATGGCAAAACGAAGACCGCAAGGTGACGGCATGGTGCGCAAGCGTTCGGACGGACGATGGGAAGCGCGCATCGTGATCGGTCACAAAAGCGACGGAACGCCGATGCACAAATCGGTGTTTGGCAAAACGCAAAAAGAAACGCTCGACAAATTGCACCGCGCAATTGAAACCTACCGCGATGTCGATCTCTGCGAGGACAGCCGCATGACGCTCGGCGAATGGCTTGACAAGTGGCTGGACGAATATATGATCTTCACGCTGCGGGAAAGCACCATGCAGAGCTACCGCATGATGGTGAACCACTATATCAAGCCATATCTCGGCAAAAAGCCGCTGACATCGCTGACAACGGCGGATATTCAGAAACTTTACAACAAGCTCAAAAAGGAGGGGCGCGTTCGTGAAGACCCCATCAAAGGCAAAACTCTTGCCGACAGCATGGTTCGCGGCATTCATATGATGCTTCACGAAGCGCTCGACGCAGCGGTGAAGGAACGGCTCATCGTGCGCAATCCCACAAACGGCACAACCGTGCCAAAGCCAAATTATCCCGACAAGCAGGTGTTGGACGACGGTCAGCTTGAGAAATTTCTCGGCATGATCGAAGCCTACCCAGATTGGCGGGATTTTTTCTACACGGAATGTATGACGGGACTGCGCCGCGGCGAAATCTGCGGGCTGAAATGGAGCGACATCGACTTTGAAAACCGTCGACTGCGGGTGGAACGGTCGCTTTCTGCCGTCACAAACGGAAAAATACAGATCGGCGAAACCAAAACGGGCGCGGGCAAACGGACAATTGTCCTGCCGCCGACCCTTGCCGCACTGCTTGCCAAACGCAAGGAAAACGCGCTGAATGAGTGGGTGTTCTACAATCCGTGCAACCCCAACCTGCCGATGAATCCGGCAGCGGCATACCAAAAACTGCACACGATCCTCAAAAATGCGGAGTTGCCGCGAATCCGCTTTCATGACCTCCGTCACACCTTCGCCACCCATGCAACAAAAGGCGGAGTCGATCCAAAAACGCTGTCCGGAATCCTCGGACACACAAACGCGAGCTTCACGCTTGACACCTATACGCATGTGACGGGGGACATGCAGAAAAACGCCGCCGCGATTGTCGGCGGTATGGTCAAAAAACTGAAATTGGAGGACGAGTAAATGGCAAAGAAAAAACAAGGCGATGGCAGTGTCTTTCAACGCAAGGACGGGCGGTGGGAAGGCAGAATTGTCGTCGGCTACAAGGAAAACGGCTATGCCCAAACGAAAAACGTGACGGCGCACACCAAGACCGAATGTCAGGAAAAGCTGGCGAAACTGCGGGAGGAATGCGGACGGCGGAGCGAGAAAATCAAGCCGGATATGCCGCTTAGCGACTGGATTGACTTCTGGTATCAGAATTATTCCGCCCCCAAGCTCCGCCCGACCACACAGGCGTGCTATTCGGGAAGGATTTATACGCACATCATCCCGTCTGTCGGCAACATTCCGCTGAACAAGCTGACGCAGAACGACCTGCAACAGTTTTACGCGAGGCTCAAAAAGAGCGGACGGAAAAAGCATGTTGATAAATTCGGAGAAGGACTGTCCGACCGCATGGTGCGCTCCTGCCACACGACCTGCCGCACGGCACTTGAAAAGGCAGTGACAGAAGGGCTGATTCGCATCAATCCCGCCGTCGGGTGCAAGTTGCCGCCGAAAAAGGCAAAGGAAATGCAGGTGCTGGATCGGGAGGAATTGCAGAAATTTCTCATTCAGGCGCAGGCGGACGGGTACTACGAACTGTTCCTGCTGGATCTCTGCACCGGCCTGCGGCGGGGTGAATTGATAGCACTTCAATGGGAGGATCTGAACTTTGAAACC
>USEH01000047.1 GCA_900553675.1 uncultured Ruminococcus sp.
AAATAATATCCTTTAAATTCATGTTGCCGGACGTATGCAGACGGTTCTGGTTGTTGCTGATAAAACGGAAAGAAATGTCCGGGTGTGACAGGGACAGATGTTCTAACAGCGCATTGATATATCCAGCCTCGGTTGCCGCTGTTTTTAAAAACTTACGGCGCACGGGTGTATTAAAAAACAGATTGCGGATCATAAAAGTCGTTCCGTCCGGTGCGCCGACTTCCTCAAAGCTGACTTCCTTTCCGCCTTCAATCACGTATCGGATACCGGTAAAGCTGTCCGCCGTTTTTGTTACCAGTTCAATCTGTGAAACAGCGGCAATGCTTGAGAGCGCTTCACCACGGAAACCAAGGGAAGAAACGCTCATTAAATCTTCAATGGATTTGATTTTGCTGGTCGAATGGCGTAAAAATGCCAGTTTAATTTCTTCGGGCGCAATACCGCTTCCGTTATCGGTAATGCGGATAAAAGAAATACCGCCCTCTTTAATCTCTATGGTAATGGCGGTTGCCCCGGCATCAATCGCATTTTCTACAAGTTCCTTTACAACCGAAGAAGGACGTTCAATCACTTCTCCGGCGGCAATTTTATTAATTGTACTTTGGTCGAGTACCTGTATCGGCATTTTTACACCTTCTTTCTAATCTGCTTTATAAGCTGTTTCCCGGTAGTTAACGTTTACCAGCGGTTTTTGACCCTGCCTTGTAATTTATATAACGTATTTAGGGCATCAATCGGTGTCATATTACTGATGTCGAGTGCCTTAATATCTTCGATAATATCATCATTATTGACTGTATCAAAAAGTGACATCTGCTTTACCTCTAAATCATCCACTTTTTTATATGAATCTACCAGTTTTTCCTGTTTCTTGGAATACTGCGCAATATCACGGGCTTTCAGTGAAATATCCGCATCGGATAAATCGGCAACCAGTTCCTTTGCACGTTCGATAACCGTATCCGGTACGCCTGCAAGCTTGGCAACCTGGATACCGTAACTTTTATCCGCGCCGCCTTTAATGATTTTACGCAGGAAAACGATGTCATCGCCGTTTTCTTTGACGGCAATGCAGTAGTTGTTGACACCGTCTAATGTACCTTCCAGTTCGGTCAGTTCGTGGTAGTGTGTGGCAAACAGCGTCTTGGCGCCAAGCAACTTAGTATTTGCGATATACTCAACAACGGCCCATGCAATGCTTAATCCGTCAAATGTACTCGTTCCGCGTCCGATTTCATCCAAAATCAGAAGGCTCTTTGGTGTAGCGTTGCGCAGGATATTGGCAACCTCCGTCATTTCCACCATAAATGTAGACTGACCGGAAGCTAAGTCATCGGAAGCTCCGACACGCGTAAAAATGCGGTCTACAATACCAATATTGGCTTCCTGTGCCGGAACAAACGAACCGATTTGTGCCATCAGAACGATTAAAGCCGTCTGGCGCATATAAGTTGACTTCCCAGCCATGTTCGGTCCTGTAATAATGGAAATGCGGTTCTTTGTATTGTCAAGGTATGTATTGTTGGCGACAAACATATCGTTGCGGAGCATTTTTTCGACAACCGGGTGTCTGCCGTTTCGTATATCTATAATGCCGTCTATAGCTATATCCGGTTTGACATAATTGTTATTAAGCGCAACTGTTGCAAGAGAAGCCAGAGCGTCGATGCTTGCTATTGCTAAAGCTGTTCTTTGAACGGTTCCAAGCTCGTTTGAAACGTATTGCCGAACCTCTTCAAATATTTCCGCTTCAAGACCTATCATCTTGTCCGATGCGCTTAAAATTGTATCTTCCGCCTCTTTAAGCTCCTGCGTTATAAATCTTTCGCAGTTGGCAAGAGTTTGCTTTCTTATGTATCTGTCTGTCGGAACAAGGTCATAAAACGTTTTTGTGACCTCTATATAATATCCGAATACTCGGTTATATCCTTTTTTAAGTGATTTTATTCCTGTTTTTTCTTTTTCGTCAGCGACTATTTTATCGATAAGTGCGGAGCCGTTTTTCGCGATGTCCCGCAACTCGTCCAGCTCAGAATTGAAGCCTGTTTTTATATATCCGCCGTCCTTCATGGAATTTGGAAGCGTGTCGCTGATGGCATTGTTAATAAGGTTTGCTATCTCCGACAAATCGGAGATTTCGCTGTCGAGCGAAAGAATCAGCTTGGAGCGGCACTGTGAAAGAATCTGCTTCATGTCCGGCAGACACTCAGCTGTGGATGAAAGCGCCTTTAAATCCTGCGGCGACACGGTTTTATACAAAACCTTAGTCATCAGCCTTTCCAGATCATAAACGCCGGAAAGCTTTTCTCTTAATGTGCCAAGTCGGGCGACATCCGAAAGCAGATCTTCAACAGCGTCCTGCCTTGCAATTATCCTTGCCGGATTCATAAGAGGCTGTTCGATATACGTGACAAGCATACGCTTGCCCATCGCAGTTTTAGTTTTATCAAGCACCCACAAAAGTGTTCCCTTGCTTGAACCGCTTCTTATGGTTTTAACAAGCTCAAGGTTGCTTCTTGCTGTATAGCCGATAATCATAATAGCGTCATCGGTGTGTCTTACTATCGAGAAGAATCTTGCAACGCTTGCGCACTGGGTTTTTTCGATGTACAAAAACAAAGCCGAACATGCCTTTGCCTCAACGTCGGAATCGTCAAGCTCTAAATTGACAAACGAATCGTTTGAAAACTGATTCAAAACGGTTTGCTTGTGCTTATAAAAATCAAAGTCGGAATCGTCGAGGCTTTTGATTGAAGCTCTGAGCTTATCATCTATAAAGACATAGGCCTCCTTAAGCCTTGGAAACTTCTTCTGACAAAGAACCTCCGAGGGCGAATACCTCGAAAGCTTGTTGATGATATATGCCTGCAAATCCTTTTCGGTGGATTTATATAGATGAGCCTCCCCTGTTGAAATGTCCGCAAAGCAGATAGCGCAGGCTCCGGCTTCGAGATAGACGCTTGCAAGCCAGTTATTCTCGCTCGAATCTATCATATTGCTGTCGGTAAGAGTTCCGGGTGTGATAATTCTTACAACGTCTCGCTTTACTATGCCCTTGGCTGTAGCCGGGTCTTCAAGCTGTTCGCATATAACAACGCTGTAGCCCTTGTCTATAAGCCGTTTGATATAGGTGTCGCAGGCGTGATGCGGTATTCCGCACATCGGCGCGCGTTCCTCAAGTCCGCAGTCTTTTGAGGTGAGAGTGAGTTCAAGCTCCTTCGAGACTAAAACAGCATCGTCAAAAAACATTTCATAGAAATCGCCCAAGCGGAAAAACAGAATGTTATCCATATATTTCATTTTTATGTCGAGATACTGCTTCATTCCCTTGGAAACCTTCGACATATCAATGTCTTTATACGTCAACGCCATTTTTTGAACTCACTCCCAATAAATATTTCTGTGTTTTAGTGACAGCCGCCGCAGGTGGAACAGCTACCGGTGCACTGATGCTCAGCCGGACAGGTATAAGGATCCTCGCCGTTGGCTGAAAGGGTGATGATGTTGTTGATCTGGTCGAGCATTCTGTCCATCTCGCCCTTTGCTTCGTTATATGCAGACATATTCTTGTTGGTCATGATCTGACCGTAAAGCGCCCTTATTTTCTGATTAAGCTCGGCGATTTTATCCTCGCTCTTATTTTCTTTTTTGGACATTTCCTGATTGAGCTGCATTCTGCCGAGATTGAACTCGCCGATAAGCTTCTGAAGCTCTTCGTCCTTGTCGTTTAAATCCTTTGCTTCAAGATATCTTGAATATCTGGGGTCAGCCTGAATAGCTGCGCCCAATTCGCGTGATAATGAAATAACATCCATAGTTTTCTCTCCTAAAAAATTCTGAATATTTATTATATCAGGTGCGGAGTGATTATAGTCTGACTTATCATTTTGCAAATCAAGCTATAATATCCTTTCCTAAATTATAATACAGGGCTACAGTACCGAATCGATAAATCGGCACATTAGATACGGATTTATTATAGCACAAATTATTGTGAATTACAAGTAGTATATCTACAATTTGTTGGGTTTTACGCAAAATTAATTCCTTGCGCAGCCGCGGAATATGCGTTTGCACAAGGAATTAATTGTATTATATCGGCTATTGACGATTTATTCCGCGGGTTCTTCGATTACAGGCTTGTCAATGCCCGCATTTTCATAAAGCTTGTCGATTTCCGACTGCATTCTTTCAATGGTTTCCGACTGAGCCGCAACGGTTTTCTTAAGGTCGGAATTTTTGGTTTTAAGATCCTGCTCGGAAAGACCTACACAGCACATAATGACAAGAAGCAGACAGACTATATACATCAGCGCTGTAGCAAAGCCGCTGTCTGTGAACACAGCATTCTCCTTAACCTTTCTTACGCCCTTGAACACGGTATTATACGTTCTGAGAACGCTTGGAAGGAACAGTGCAAGTAGGAATACGTCAACAGGAAGCAATGCAAGGTTTGATATTACTCTTGCGGGAAGCATAACAAGAAATCCCTTTCCCGCCACGCTTGCTATCGCCCATGTCGTCAGCCAGAGGTTGCAGATGATTACAACCGTTGTCTTTGCTGCGATTATTCTCGGAAGAAGCCATTTTCCGTTTACCGCGTTGTAAAGGAAAAGACCATAAATCAGCGCTCCCAAAGCTTCGATAAGCGTAAACCTTATGTCAAATGCGCCGGTTGGCTTAATGATAAAGCCAAGTAAATCGGTTATGATTCCGGCAGCAAAGCCGACCGTGGGTCCGTAAAGCATTCCTATTGAAGCAATTGCAATAAAAGCAAAGGATATCTTCATAGAATCCGTCACCTGTATGCCGACAAAAAGCTTAAGCGCTAAATCCAGCGCTATAAGCATAGCCGTAACGCACAGACAACGTATGCTTTTCAGTTCCTTTGCCGAGCGGATAAACATGTTATCCTTCAAACGCTCTCCGAGCTTAGAGCTGCTTTTTCGGAAAAAGTTTCCGAGCCTTGAAAAAAAGCTTTTCATGATAATTCAACCTCCAATACATAATTTTTTGCTTAATATGCATGGATAGTTATCATGAAAAGCTATCATCAGCAAAGCTGTATGCACGTTAAGCGGGATGCGGAAGCCGAACCGCAGACAGCACATATATTACGCTGCCATTTCGTCCGCAAAGCAACTCCCCGTCTTTGCGGCACTCATACTTATCTTGCTTTTTAAAGCGTCAATTTTCTCTGCCTCTCAAAGCTGAAATAAGAATTACGCTCGGATTCCTACTCTTATTTTGCGAATATATGAAAACGATTAAAGTGAAAGCGCGCTTAAAAGCTTATGAAGATGCTCGTCATACTTCTTGCTCATTGCAAGCGCTTCATCAATATCGTAATCAACAAGCTTGTTGTTTTTAACCGCGATAATTCTGTTATACGCACCGCTTTCTATAAGCTCAACAGCGTAACAGCCCATTCTTGCGGCAATAATTCTGTCATGTGCCGAAGGAGCTCCTCCGCGCTGAACATAGCCTAAAACTGTGGCTCTCGAATCGATACCGGTATGCTCCTGAATATACTTTGCAATATCTTCCGAACCGCCTATTCCCTCAGCTACAACTATTTCAAAGTGCTTTTTGCCTGTTGCCTTCTGCTCAAGAATCTTTTCGCAAATTTCATCAAGATCATACGGTCTTTCAACGGTTATAACCTCGGTGGCGCCTGTAGCTGCGCCGACGTTTACGGCTATATGACCCGCGTGTCTGCCCATTACTTCGATAACCGAGCAGCGGCTGTGGGACATTTCGGTGTCCTTTATCTTGTCTATCATTTCAACACAGGTGTTGACAGCGGTATCAAAACCGATGGTATATTCGGTGCAGGAAATATCGTTGTCGATAGTTCCGGGTATGCCTATGCATCTTACTCCAAGCTTTGAAATATCCAAAGCACCGCGATAAGTGCCGTCTCCTCCTATGCAGACAAGGGTATCTATTCCGACTTCATCGCATCTCTGCTTTGCAGCCTGCTGACCCTCAATCGTCATAAAAGCTTTGCTTCGTGCGGTGAAAAGCATTGTTCCGCCGCGCTGTACTATATCAGAAACATCTCTGGGACCCATTTCAAAAAGATCGCCGTCTATAAGTCCCTGATATCCTCTTCTTATTCCAATAACTTTGTATCCTTTATAAAGTGCTGCTCTTGCCACCGCACGAATTGCGGCGTTCATTCCGGGGGCGTCCCCGCCGCTGGTAAGAATTCCTATTGTTCTTGACATGATTAACCTCCGTTAAGTATTAACTTAATTACAACGGCAGCCAATAATATTATACAATGCCGTTCGCCATGAACACATTAAGCATATCATTACAATGAGTAATTGTCAATATTTTTGACAATAAAATACGCACCAAAAAATGATGCGTATTTTTCAAATTATCTGTTCAAATTTCAACAAAACAAAGGAAATCGTGCGAAAAGAAGCTTCTTTTCATATGTTCTGCAAGCAAATCAGCGCTGATAATAAGTTGAATCCGTAAAGCCGAAGACATTATCCAGCAGCATCAAGGTCGGGTGAAAATACTGATATATCTACATAAAGAGTATTGCCATCCTTAACGTTTATCTTACCGCCTACTCCGTCGCCGCTTTCCTTGCAGTATACACCCATTACCAGTCCTGACTGTTCGGTGGGAGTATTAAGATCCCTGAATTTGTATTTGATATTAAGCTCGTTAAGAATCGCAACGTATTCGTCCTTTGTCATTCTTACCCAGAAGCCGGTGAACTCATCAATCTTCATAAAGTCGGGAATATCAACCACTGAAAGACCCTGACTTACAAACAGCTTTACCTTCTGAACCGGATAAAGGTCGGTTCCGCCGGGAATATCCTGGTCGAATATAAGTCCGCGCTCGTATTCTTCGGAATACTCGTAAACAGCTTCAAATTCAAGCCGATCCTTCCATGTGTCGCTCTCAACTACAGATGTATACTTCTTGCCCTTCAGATCAGGCATAACAAACATTGTTCCCTGCGGCTTTGTCGCCTCTGTAACAGGGGGCTGCTCAACACTTATCGGTGGAGCCGTAGGCACGGGAGCGGAGGTATCGGTGGTTGTGACAACCGGCGGAGTGTTGTCGGTCACATCGGGGACATTTGGATTATCATTGGCATCATCCGGGAAGAGCATCATTATCAGTGCAAAGAACGCCGCAACTACTATTACTACCAGTATAACCGCTCCGATGAACATTCCGATGTTGGATTTCTTTTTCTTCTTTTTCTTGCCGGCAGAGCTGTTTCTGCGGTCTTTATC
Source organism: uncultured Ruminococcus sp. (assembly GCA_900553675.1). GTDB lineage: Bacteria > Bacillota > Clostridia > Oscillospirales > Ruminococcaceae > Faeciplasma. The sequence continues at coordinate 7,272 of USEH01000047.1, forward strand.
CGTAACGTTTATCGGTATTGTCTGTGTTGCGCCCATCGGCAGCTTGTTCATATAGCTTGGCTGCTCAAAAAGCTTTGTTACAAAGTCGGTTATTGTCTGAATCCTCTGCTGGCAGGAAAGCTGCATTGCCTGCATTATGACCTTTGAGATATTCGCCGGTACATGAGGATTAATTTTGCAGGGTTCCAAAAGTGATTCGTTGCTGACTCTTGCCATGGCTTCCGTCGGCATACATCCGGTAAGCAGACGGTACATAACCGCAGCTACAGCGTAAACATCAGTCCATGTGCCGTCCCAATCGGCGGCAGCATATTGTTCGGGAGCGGAATATCCGGGATAAAGCTCGGGCGCAAGATCGGTATTTACAGTTCTTATCTCGGAAATAGAGAATCCGGTCAGGCGCAGCTCAACCTTATCGGTGACAAGTATATTTTCAAGACTGATTCCCCTGTGAACTATGCCCGCATTATGTAGGCATCCCAAGGTTGTAAGCAGCGGAGGAAACAGCTTTTTAACCTGCTCCCAGCTAAGCTCACCTGCATTATCTGCAAGATACTGCTTTAAGGTTATTCCGTCGCAATACGGCATGACTGAATAGGCGGTATTGTTGGCATAGAACATATCGCTCGGGGCTATAATATGAGACATTGTTCTGAACCTCATAAGCGATTTGTTAAGCTCGACAAATTCCGACAGATAATTTTTGTACTGCACCAAAGAAGACTGATTTACAACAAGCTCGGCAGTTCCTGCCATGCGCTGACAAATAGCGTCTGGCATATACTCGCGGATAAACACCTTTGCGCCTTCTGTATTATCATATCCTATATACAGTGCGGATTCACCGTTGAAGCTGAGTAATCTTCCCACGATATATCTCGAATCCAGAACAGTCTTGGGCTGAAGATAAGAAGGCGGATTCAAAGATGAATCGTCATACCCGCAAAAAGGACATACGCTGCTATTTTCATCTTCTATCGGCTCCATACAGCCCATACACAGCATTTTATGTTCGCTCATTAAAAAATCTTTCCTTTCAAAAAGACAATGTACTTTCACAATTGCACGCTATCAAGTTTGCATACCTTTACATTCTTTTATATTTTAACAGTCAAGCTCCCAATTGTCAATGCTTCTTTGCAAACTGTCATATTGCTGTAACCAACTTGTAACCTTTTTATGAGGTTATATTGCTATTGATATTGCAAGAAAAATGGTGTATAATGACCGTATAAGCATTTGTTCAGGAGGTGCTGGGGTTGAAAAAGGTTTTTAAAATCTTACAGTCGAAGATATTCATAACGGCTCTGCTTGCGTTCATTCAGCTTGCCGTGTTATTCTATTTTGTGATATCTTTAGCCAATAAATTTGTTTGGTACTATGTTGTAACAACGATTATATCAATTCTGATCGTTCTTGACATAGCCAACGAGGACATGAATCCGTCATTCAAGCTGACATGGATAATAGCGGTTCTTATATTCCCCATCTGGGGCGCGCCGCTTTATCTTATATTTGCAAAGTCCAAACAAAGCTATCGCATAGGAAAACGCTTTAAAAGCTACAGACTGATGATGCGCAACGCTATGAGTTCCGAAGGCGACAGCATCCACGAAATAGAATCGGAAGATCCTGAAATAGCGCGACAGATGAAATACATCAAAAAAACCGCCTATGCTCCTGTATATAAAAACACCTCAGCCAAGTATTTTTCTTCGGGAGAAGAGTATTTTAACGCGGTTGTGCGCGAGCTTACCCGTGCCGAAAAATTTATTTTCATGGAGTATTTTATTATCGAGCAGGGCAAGATGTTTGGCGACATACTTGAAATACTAAAAACCAAAATATCCGAGGGCGTTGAAGTTAGACTTATGTACGACGATTTCGGAACGGTTCAGAAGCTTCCAAAGGGCTATGAAAAATATCTTGAGGGGCTTGGCATAAGCGTTTCGGTATTCAACCGTATCCGCCCCTCGCTCGACACCTTCCTAAACTACCGCGACCATCGCAAGATCCTTGTTATCGACGGAAACACAGCCTTCACCGGCGGAATAAATCTTGCCGACGAGTACATCAACGAAGTGGAAAGGTTCGGTCATTGGAAGGACACCGGAATTATGATAAAAGGCGAGGCTGTTACCAAAATGACCGAGACGTTTTTGCAGCTTTGGCACTTCTCCCGCGGGGAATCAAAGGTCGACTACGACGAATATCTCGGAGATTTTGAGTGCGAATCAGACGGTTACATTCAGCCCTATGCCGACGGACCATCAAACGACCAGCTTATCTGCGAGCTTGCCTATCTGGGTATCATCAACAGTGCTACTAAAAACCTCTACATCACAACTCCATATCTTATTCTGGACAACGAGATGACCACTGCCCTCACCCACGCCGCTATGAGCGGGGTCGATGTAAGAATAATCACTCCGCATATTCCGGACAAGAAAACTGTCTTTGCGGTTACACGCTCAAATTACCGTGCGCTTCTGAACGCCGGAGTTAGAATATATGAATATACCCCCGGATTTATTCATGCTAAGTCTATAGCCGCCGACGGCAAAATATGCGTAGTCGGAACGGCAAACTTTGATTTCCGCAGCTTTTATCTGCACTTTGAAAACTGTATTCTGGCATACAAGTCAAAGTGCGTGAAAGAGGTCGAATCGGACTTTTGGGAGACTATGGAGAAATCTCAGGAGGTAACCATAGAGCAGCTGAACAAAAAAGGTGCGCCTTACGCTCTGCTTCAGGCTATCCTTAAGGTATTTTCTCCGCTTATGTAAAAGCTCTGCAAAACCACACAAAACCCGCGCCGTACTTTATGTTCGGAGCGGGTTATATTCTGTAATTCTTACGCAAAATTAAATACATTCCAAGGAAACGCATCAGGTGGCAAAAGCCTGAAGTCAAGACGTTTTCCGCTTATCGGATGGTTAAAGCTTATTTCATGTGACCACAGCGAAAGCTTGATATCGTCCTTTTTCCCGCCGTACTTAATATCTCCAATAAGCGGATGCTTTCTGGATGCAAACTGCACCCTAATCTGATGGGTTCTGCCGGTGTGAAGTCTGATTCTCAGCAGAGTTACCGGTACATCAAGCACTATCGCCGAGCCGACAGTCTGATATTCAAGTGTGGCAAGCCTTATGCCTTTACGCTCCGATTTTACGACATATGACTTATTTTTCTGCTTGTCGTGATACAAATAGTCATCAAGCCTGTCCTCAGGCTTCTCCGGCATTCCGAGGACTATAGCCAGATAGTACTTTTCAAACTCACCTTTTTGCATTGATTCCGTCAGCTTTGCCGCCGCGCGCTTAGTCTTAGCAAGTAAAATCAAGCCGCCGGCGTCCTTATCAAGGCGATGAACAGGGTAAATATCACATCCGAGCTTCTGTGAGACAAGACTTGTAAGCGTATGTTCCGAATCTATGCCCTGCGGCTTACAGACAACGCACAGCTCGGAATCTTCGTATATTATTTCGATCGGATTCATGATTTTTTAAATACTGCGGCATTCCACATTTCACAGCTTCTTGATTCTATAAGTGTAAAGCCTTTTTGCTTTATAGCCCCGAAGACTTCATCCTGCCTGCCGTCGATAATGCCGGAAAGCACAAGCGTGCCGCCAGGTGCTGTTATGTCGGCAAAAACATCCTTCATAGCTAAAAGAACATCCGCCACTATGTTTGCCGCAACCAATGTGTAGCCCTTTCCTACCTTTTGCCGCAACGCCCCATCCGTTACAACGTCGCCGCAGTAGGAAATATACTTTTCGGCAGGTATGCCGTTCTTTGTGGCATTTTCTCGCGAAATCTTTTCGGCGTCTGCCGATATGTCTACAGCGACGGCTTTTTCAGCACCGTAAAGCATAGCGGCAATCGAGATTATTCCGCTTCCGCAGCCAAGGTCGCAGACAGTGTCTCCGCGCTTTATATACTTTTCTAAAAGCTCAAGGCAAAGGCGGGTGGTGTGATGTCTGCCTGTTCCAAAGCTTGTTTCAGGGTCAATTTCAAGTACTATCCGCTTGTTATCCTCCGGAAGAGTCTCCCATGAGGGCTTTATGACAAGTCGTTCGCCTATATTCAGCGGCTTGAAATACTGCTTCCAGTTGTTAGCCCAGTCCTCTTCTTTGATGCTTCCCGAAGATATTCTAAGCTCGCCGTATTCGCCTTTTTCATCCGCACTCTTAAGCCAAGCCACAGCCGAGCTTACAGCTTCAAGCTGGGCAGCACCGGTTTCATCATCCGGAATATAAACGGTGATATAAGTTTCCTTGCCGACAAGCTCGTAAACCTCCTCGCCTATATAATCCCAAGACGCGTTTTTATTACGTTCAAATTCTCTGATGTCCTCCGGATCGTTGATAACAAAGCCCTCTATTCCGCTCATAATAAGAGCGTTTGAAAGAGGTTCTATACCCGAATGTGAGGTATATATTTTAAGTTCTTTCCATTCCATATGTCAATCTCCATAAAAAAGTCGCAGTACAGGAATTAACCTGTCTGCGGCTATTTTATCATATTTTTTCGCAAAAATCAATCCTGATAAGCACTATCAGTGAGATTTCTTGTATTCGGCGTACATCCAGATTGCGCCGAAGGATATTGCAAGGAAGACTATAACAACTGGAATCCATACAGCCCAGTTAATTTTCTTCGATTCCTTCTTCTCAAACAGCATAGCTCCGATGGCGGTAGATTTCAGCGGAACACGCAGTGCAAAGAACAGTGGTACAGATACCGCAACCGCTATAACAGCGTTTACAGATGAGGTTATCGCGTTGGTTGCAGTCGCTGAAAGAGCAGTTTCCTGTGCTGCACCAAGCAGAATCTGACCGATGTATGTTTTCGACAGATACATGAATATATATGCAAGCTGTCCTACTATCGAGCTTACTGTTATCCCTAAAACTACCTTACCGGTTTTCTTCTCCCCTCTTATCCTCGAGGCAAGGACTCCGCACAAAAATCCCATTGCAAATTTAGAAAGAAAAGTAAACGGTGCAGAAATGATATATACAGGGTCTAAAAGGTCATAGATTGCCGCGCCGATTCCGGATGCAAGACCTCCTCCAAGTCCACCTAGCAATAGTCCCGCAAGCAGACACATCGAGTTTCCGAAGTGGATTCGTGTTATAAGCACGCCGTTCGGTATTTTTATCTG
>USEH01000048.1 GCA_900553675.1 uncultured Ruminococcus sp.
CGAGCCGCCGTAGTACTCAAAGCCCCATACCTCGTCTAAAAGCTGGTCGCGGTTGAATACGGTGTTGGGGTGAGAAGCAAGGTGATATAAAAGCTCCAGCTCCTTTGGCGGAGCGTCCACAACCTTGCCTTTTACCGTAAGCTCATACCTTGTCATGTTGATGTCCAAGCCGTCGTAATGGACTTCTTTGGAATCAGCGTCCGGATTAGAAAGGCTGGTTCTGCGCAAAACGGCTTTTATTCTGGCGATGACCTCTTTAACGTCGAACGGCTTTACAATATAATCGTCCGCCCCGAGCTCAAGCCCTAAAACCTTGTCGAATACCTCCGACTTTGAGGTTATATATATAAGCGGAGTGTCGGATTTTTTTCTTATCTCCCGACATATCTGCCAGCCGTCTATTCCCGGAAGCAGAACGTCTAAAAGCACTATGTCCGGCTTAAGGGCGGAAAATTTAACCAGACCCTCCTCGCCGTCGTTGGATATGATAACATTATACCCGTCCTTCTCCAGACACATTCGCAGAAGCTCGCAGATATTTCTGTCGCTGTCGATAATCAGAACCTTTCCGTTCACTGTCCTGTTCTCCTCTCAAAAGATAAATACTTAATATTATTATAGACTATTCGCGTCGATTTTGCAAGCATTATTTCGCTTTTTTTGCAAAAGGGTTAATAAAATGTTAAACGATTTGGAAATGTTCACTATTCTGAAATAGAACTTTTAAAAAACGGCGGAAAAACAATCGCTTTGCATAAATAAATTGTGCAGTTCGACGAAAATTCGTAATAGTGACAATTATTGCTTGATTTTTTTATAAATCATGCTACAATGTATTTAGCACTTGAAGAGTAAGAGTGCTAAAAATCAGTTTATAATTTATCTTTTATAAAAGGAGGAACTTTTATGACACTCAAACCGTTATTTGACCGTGTAGTGTTGAAGATGACAGAAGCCGAGGAAACCACCAAGGGCGGTATTATACTGACCGGTTCTGCAAAGGAAAAGCCCCAGCTTGCTGAGGTTATAGCCGTTGGAGACGGCAGCCCGCGCGACGGCAAAACCACCGCAATGAAGGTTAAGCCCGGCGACAAGGTGCTTATGTCAAAGTATTCCGGAACCGAAGTTAAGGTTGACGGAGAAGAGTATATCATCGTCAGCATGGGCGACATTTTGGCTGTCGCCGAATAAGGTCAAGATAAGGAGAGATTTATTATGGCAAAGGAAATTCTTTACGGCGAGGAAGCAAGAAAGGCTCTTCAAGCCGGCATCGACAAGCTCGCCAACACTGTTAAAATAACCCTTGGACCCAAGGGCAGAAACGTTGTTTTAGACAGAACCTATGGTATTCCGCTCATCACCAACGACGGCGTTACCATCGCAAAGGAAATTGAGCTTGAGGACGTCTTTGAAAATATGGGCGCTCAGCTTATAAGAGAGGTTGCAACCAAGACCAACGACGCTGCCGGTGACGGTACCACCACCGCAACTCTGCTGGCTCAGGCTTTCGTTCGCGAGGGCATGAAGAATATCGCAGCCGGTGCCAACCCCATGGTTCTTAAAAAGGGTATTAAAAAGGCTGTTGACGCTGCTTCCGCCGCAGTTCTGGCGAATTCCAAGGCTGTTTCGGGCAGCGCTGATATCGAGAGAGTCGCCACCGTATCTTCGGGAGACGAAAACGTCGGCAAGCTTATTGCCGAGGCTATGGAAAAGGTAACCTCCGACGGTGTTATCACCATCGAGGAGTCCAAGACCGCCGAGACCTACTCTGAGGTTGTCGAAGGCATGCAGTTCGACCGCGGCTACATCACCCCCTATATGGTAACCGATACCGACAAGATGGAGGCTGTTTTAGACGACGCTTACATCCTTGTAACCGACAAGAAGATATCCAACATTCAGGAAATACTTCCTCTGCTCGAGGATATAGTAAAGTCCGGCAAGAAGCTTCTTATCATTGCCGAGGATTTAGAGGGCGAGGCTCTTTCCACCATCCTTATCAACAAGCTTCGCGGAACCTTTACCTGCGTTGCTGTTAAGGCTCCCGGCTTCGGCGACAGAAGAAAGGAAATGCTCCGCGATATCGCAACCCTCACCGGTACCGACGTTATCAGCGAAGAGCTTGGCTTTGAGCTTAAGGACACCACCGTTGCCGACCTCGGCAGAGCAAGACAGGTTGTTGTAACCAAGGAGAACACTATTATAGTAGACGGTGCGGGCGACCCTGCCGACATCAAGGCGCGCGTTCAGCAGATCAGAACCGAAATCGAAAACACCACCTCCGATTACGACAGAGAAAAGCTTCAGGAAAGACTTGCAAAGCTTGCGGGCGGTGTTGCTGTCCTCAAGGTCGGCGCAGCTACCGAGGCTGAAATGAAGGAAAAGAAGCTCAGAGTTGAAGACGCTCTCTCCGCAACCAAGGCAGCGGTTGAAGAAGGCATAGTAGCCGGCGGCGGAACAGCTCTTATCAATGCTATCCCCGCTGTAGAAAAGCTTATTCCCACTCTTGACGGCGACGAAAAGACCGGCGCAAAGATAGTTCTTAAAGCTTTAGAGGAGCCTGTAAGACAGATCGCTGCAAACGCAGGTCTCGACGGAAGCGTTATCATCGACAAGATCAGACGTGCAAGAAAGGTCGGCTACGGCTTCGACGCTTACAAGGAGGAGTATGTCGACATGATTTCCGCCGGAATCGTTGATCCTACCAAGGTAACACGCTCCGCACTTATGAACGCCGCTTCTTGTGCTGCAATGGTTCTCACCACCGAAAGCCTTGTCGGCAACAAGAAGGAGGATAATCCTCCCACACCCGGAGCAGGAGCAGGCGCCGGTATGGGCGGAATGTATTGATAAATAAATATTGATTAATTGATTTATCGAGCGCTGACTTTTTGCCGAGTCGGCGCTCGATTTTTATAATTAATGGTAGAAAATGTGCTAAAGCGGCGATTTACTTGTAATATATTGACAAATTAACGCGCCATTATTTGTGCATTATGCCCATTTCATACTTTATACTCAACAAATTTAAAGGCGGATATGTACAAAAAGGGGACTAAGTTTTGTCTATTGTGCTAATAGAAAAGAGTTGATATTAATGTTATAATAATATCACCAAATATTTATTGGAGGTCACTATAATGAAAAAGCTTATAGGTATTTTAGCTGTTTGCATAGCAATGTGCTTGTGCATGACAGCAGTTTCATTTGCAGCTACAGCCGACATCGTTCACCAGTCAGTTGAAGGAACAGCTGTAATTGATGGCACGAAGGACGACGCTTATGCCAACGCTCTGACTCTTCCCTTCATTCAGAAGGGCGAATCCAACGGCGGCGGCGAGGTCTTCGACGCTCCCCAGGGCACCGCATACATCATTAACGACGCAGAGTGGGTTTACGTTTACTTTGAAGTTTACGATTCTGCTCTCGATAACACCAGCGCTAACAACTACGAGCAGGACTCTATCGAGGCCTTCTGGATGGTTGACAACTCCAAGACCCAGATTCGTTACCACTACGACGGCGTTGTAGACGCTGACTCTGGTACTGCCCCTGTTGACGGTACCGACTACAAGGCTGTTACCACCGACAACGGCTACGCTGTAGAGCTCAGACTCCCCATCACCGACGTTAAGGCTAATCAGATCGAAATGTGCTTGCAGATCAATGCCTGCACCGACGGTAAGAGAGATTGCACCATCTACATAGAGGGCAACGCTGCTGCTGATAACGCTTATCAGAGAACCAACCGTCAGACCGATTACGACGTTTGGTGGACTCTTGCTCTCGCCGGCGATCACGCTGATTCCAGAGTAGACCCCGAAGAGAAGCCCATGGAGCTTACCGCTAAGAACTACGAATCCGTTAAGAACGCTTCACTCAACCTCTCCATCCACTCCAACGACAACTATCAGTGGTCTATCTGGCAGGGTTGGACAGACACCGTAAACGTTCCTCTTACCCAGTCCGTTGACGTTGAGTGGACAGAATTCACCAAGTACGACTTCACCGCTGATACTTCTACCACCAAGGAATACACAGTAGCTCCTCAGTTCTCCATCGACATCAACGACCCCGGCTTCCTCAAGCTCCCCGATAACGCTGCTGAAGGCACCAAGGGCGACAAGGCTAAGTTTGCTTACACCTACTCCGATATCACCATCACCGCTGAAGGCTTTGCAGACGTTGTTATCCCCGGCGCAAGCGTTGCTCAGACTTGGGAAATTTCTCAGGCTTCTTGCGGACCTTCCGGCAATGGCTCAACCATCGATATCGCAGCTGCTTTGAAGGCTGCCGGTCTCTCCGTTGAGGACACCTGCAAGTTCATGAACGCTATGACCAGCGTTAAGTTCACCCTTTCCTTCGATTCACTCAACCTCGTTGACCAGGCTGTTCTCGATGAGTACGCTGTAACCTTCGCCGCTGAGGACGAAGCTAAGATCGCTGAAATTCAGGAATACATCGACAGAGTAGAAGCTGCTAAGACTGTTTTGGCTGATACCACTGCTGACGCTGCTGCTAAGCAGGACGCTGCTGACGACGCTAAGAAGGCTGCTAACAGAGCCCTTAAGGAAGTTGAAGGCTACCCGAACGCTACCGCTAAGGCTCAGGAGCTCGTAACTGCTGCTGAGGAACTGGTTGCTCAGGCTGCAGAAGCTAAGGCTGCTGAGGATGCCGCTGCTGCTGAGGCTAACAAGCCCGCAGACGACGCTGCTCCCGCTGAAGATGAGAACAAGCCCGCTGCTACTGACAGCGAGGGCGGTTCTAACACCGGTCTTATCGTTGGCATAATCATTGCCGTTGTAGTTGTTGCTATCATTGCAGTAGTTGCAGTTCTCGGCAAGAAGAAAAAGGCTTAATCAGATAGCTGATTAGCTCTGCTGACAAATAATAATTACAGCGCTCCATATCGGGGCGCTGTTTTTTATGTATGTTTGCCGTAATGAACGTTTTTGGCGAGATATACTGTTATGCCGTCATAATCACCAATAATTTTTATGCGAATTGCACAATAATCTGATTACAATACATCAATAACTGATTAGAATAAATCATTAATTAGTCAGCTAATTAATGTATAATAGTAGATGGAAAATATCGAAAGGAGACTTTTACATATGCTTAGAGTAGTTAAAACCGAAAACGGCACGGTTCGCGGAATCGAGGCTGCCGACCCCAGAATAACCGCATTTAAGGGAATACCGTTTGCCGCACCGCCTGTGGGCGCAAACCGCTGGCGCGCACCTCAGCCCGCTGAAAATTGGGAGGGCGTTTTAGACTGCGCAAGGTTCAAAAACATCTCCATGCAGGATACCCCGGGACTTGGAACGGATATCTACTGCCGCGAATGGCATGTAGACCCCGAAATCCCGATGGGTGAGGACTGCCTTTACTTAAACGTCTGGACTCCGGCAAAGAGCGCGGATGAAAAGCTGCCTGTGCTTATATGGTACTTCGGCGGCGGACTTCAGTGGGGCTATCCCTCTGAAATGGAGTTCGACGGCGAGCGCATGGCAAGGCGCGGAATTATAGTCGTATCGGTAAACTACCGCTTGGGCGTGTTCGGATTTTTGGCTCATCCCCAGCTTACAAAGGAGCAGCCCGACGCTCCTACAAACTTCGGAAGCTTAGACCAGCAGGCGGGCTTGATGTGGGTAAGAAGAAACATCGCGGCGTTCGGCGGCGACCCTGACAATATCACGATTGCGGGACAGTCAGCCGGCGGCGGAAGCGTTATGTCGCAGATAACCTGCCCTGCAAACAAGGGTCTTATAAAGCGCGCTATCGTTCAGAGCGGACTTATCCGTTCGCCCTATATGCCGGACGGCTTTGGCAGACCGGGCGGAATGGAGCAAGTCGAGGCAAACGGAGCCAAGTTCTTTGAGGAATATCTGGGAGTTAAGACCCTTGAAGAGGCAAGAGCGCTCGACGCTTTCTTCATCCGCGACAAATACGGCGAATTTGCTCAAAAGAATCCGAGGTTCTTTACAAATCAGGACGGCAAATTCTCGGTCGGCGACCCCTTTACCCTTTGCAACGAGGGCAAGAGCTGCAACATCCAGATGATGGCAGGAAACACTGTCGACGAGTTCCGCAGCTTTATTCCAGCCAAGGACGAAGCCGAGCTTGCCGCAAGAGCCAAGGAGATATACGGCGATGAAGCCGATAAGTTCTTAAGTCTTCCTGGGGCGAAGGACAGCGACGGCAGGGGACACTATGCATCCGTCAGCGGAATCGAGGTAAGCTGCAAGGCGTTGTTCTCGAGACTGCGCGAGATCAATCCCGAAAACAACTGCTACTATTACTCCTTCAACCCCGACATCCCCGGCGACGACAACCCAGGAAGCTTCCATTCCTGCGAGCTTTGGTTTACCTTTGAAACCCTTGCAAAATGCTCGCGCGCGTACACCGGTCATCATTATGATCTGGCGCGCCGGATGTGCAACTACTGGTGCAACTTCATTAAAACCGGCGACCCCAACGGTCCCGACGCCGACGGCACTCCAATGCCCTGCTGGGAAGCCTACACCGACGATAATCACGCCGGCATGAGCTTTGTAAAAGAGGGATGCGTCCCCATGAACGGCGACAGCGAGCTTGTAAGCTTTCTGACTGCCGATGTCAAGAAAAAAGCCAACAAGTAAATCTCCCGAATAATAAAGTCCGCCCTCGGAGCTGAACTTCCGTGGGCGGACGTATTTTTAATCAATAAAATCCTTGACCTTGTTGGATCTGTTGGGATGTCTTAGCTTTCTTAAAGCCTTGGCTTCTATCTGTCTGATTCTTTCTCGAGTGACGTTAAACATCTGACCGACCTCTTCAAGAGTGCGGCTTCTGCCATCCTCAAGACCAAAGCGCAGGCGCAAAACTTTCTCCTCGCGCTCGGTAAGAGTACCCAGCACCTGATTAAGCTGTTCCTTTAACAGCACCTGCGAAGCCGCCTCGGTAGGCTCGGGGGCGTTTTCGTCGGGAAGGAAGTCGCCCAAGTGGCTGTCTTCCTCCTCGCCGATAGGCGTTTCAAGCGAAACAGGATCCTGCGCTATGCGCATGATCTCCCTGACGCGCTCAACAGGCATATCCAAAGCTTCCGCAATTTCGTCTGCCGAGGGGTCGCGTCCGTTCTGGTGAAGCAGCTGGCTTGATATTTTCTTTACCTTTGTTATCGTTTCAACCATGTGAACGGGGATTCTTATGGTTCTTGCCTGATCTGCAATAGCCCTTGTTATCGACTGGCGAATCCACCATGTGGCGTAGGTCGAAAACTTGAAGCCCTTGGTGTAGTCGAACTTTTCGACCGCCTTTATAAGTCCTAAGTTGCCCTCCTGAATCAGATCCAAAAAGCTCATGCCCCTGCCGCCGTAGCGCTTTGCAATGGAAACTACAAGCCTCAGATTTGCCTCTGCCAAACGCTTTTTGGCGGCGGAATCGCCCTTTTGCATACGCTGTGCAAGCTCAATTTCCTCATCAGGGGAGAGCAGGGGAACTCTGCCTATCTCTTTGAGATAGATTTTAACCGGATCGTCGATGGCAATGCTGTCGGAAAGCGAGGAGTCGTAATCGTCCTCAACGTCTCCCATGCCGTCGATAGCGGCTTCGGAAAGATCCTCCAAATCGTCAAACGAGTCGGTGTCCGGCACTATGTTGTCGATTATCTCGATGCCGTTTGCAGAGCACTGCTCGTAAAAGCGGTCTATCTGCTCAACATCGTAATCGGTGTCCTCCAAAGCGTCGGTAATCGCCTTTGTTGTAAGCTTGCCGGTCTGCTTGCCCACTTCGATAAGGCTGTCGATTGTGTTCTTTTTCTCGCTCATAGTTATCCTCCAAAAATTATGTAAAGTACTAATAAAGTCTGATTGATTAGCTTGTAATACCGATTATCTTTTTTCCCTCTTGAGATTTTGGGTGTATCTTAAAAAATCATCGTCCGACATTTCGGCAGCGGGCTGCTTGTCCGTTGAAGTTTTCAGCAGCAAATCCACATAATCGTCAAGAGTTGCCGCATCAACTGTGATTTCGCGTGATTTTACAAGAATACCTGATATTCTGCCCATTTCTTCGGGGGATAATTCACCACTGAATACACTTAATCCGCTTCCGGACTCGAAATCTGCGTTATTTTTAAGTATTTCGTACACTTTTTTGTGAAAAGAAGTTGCAAATCGTTCCGCCGGCAGCTTTGAAAATATCGCGTTTGCGCTGTCGGGATGGTCAAGAATATAGGCTATTATGCCCTCCTCAGCCTTGGCAAGCTTCGGGAATTTTGCGGCTTCGGGATTTATATCGTCCCGCTCGGTGCGCCCCGATTCTATCCGCTTCCATTCCTTATTTTTTGCCGCTCGGCTCTCCTTTTTGAGATACGCCGCAACCTCCGCCGCGACTATATCTTTGGTGATTGCAACGTCCTGCGCCACGCGGGAGATATACACTTCGCGCTCAAGGCGGCTTTCGATTTTTGCAAGCACCACGACCGCCCGCTTGAGATATTCCACCTTGCCGACGTCGTTTTCAATGTCCAGCCCCTCGCGGCACTTGGCAAGCTCGTATGGGATTGCGCCCTCGGAGCCGTCTAAAAGCACTTTGAAGTGCTCCGGACCAAGCTTGTTTATGTAATCGTCAACATCCTTGATTCCGTTTCCGGAAATTCTTACAACGCTTGATTTAAGACCGGCGGCGGAAAGGATGTTTATTGCGTTTGCGGTGGCTTTCTGACCTGCCGCGTCGGCGTCGTAGCAGATGTAAACCTCGTCGCAGTACTGAGACATCAGCCTTGCGTGTTCCGGCGTGATAGCCGTTCCGCAGGTGGCAACGGCTTCGGTGAATCCCGCCTGATGAAGGGATATAACATCTAAATTTCCCTCACAGAGTATAAGTCTTTTGGATTTTACCGAGGTGTTTTTTGCAAAATTCAAGGCAAACAGGGTTCGCGATTTTTCGTATACCGGCGTCCCGCGGGAGTTGAGGTATTTCATTCCTTTAAAATCCTTATCCAGGGTTCGCCCCGAAAACGCGACTACGTTTCCGCGAAGATCGAATATCGGGAAAATCACACGGTTTACAAAGAAATCAAAGCATCTGCCGTTCTTTTCGGTTATCAACGAGGCGGCTATCAGCTCCTGCTGGGTGTAGCCCAAGGAAAGCATATGGTTTGTAAGGCTTGTCCAGCGGTTCGGCGCAACCCCCAAGCCGAAGCTTTTAATGGTTTCGGGTCGCAGACGGCGGGTGTTTATGAGATAGTTAAGTCCCTCTCTGCCGTCGGGAGTTTTCAGGTTCTGATAGAAGAACTTTGCAGCCTCGCGGTTCATCTCCAAAATCCGCTTTTTGGTTTGCGCGGCGCGGTCTTCAAAGCCGTTCTCCGGCATTGCAATGCCGGCTTTTTCCGCCAGATACTTAACCGCCTCCATGTAATCAAGGTTTTCTATCTTCATGGTGAAGGTTATAACGTCCCCTCCGGCACCGCAGCCGAAGCAATAAAAGCTGCCGTTGTCGGGATAAACGGTGCAGGAAGGAGTGCGCTCGGAATGAAACGGACACAGGCATTTATATCCATGCCCACTCCGCTTAAGGGTAACATACTGCCGCATTATATCTTCGATGCGGTTTGAATCCTTTATTCTGTCAATAAAATCAGCAGACAGCCGCATTTTTTCACCCCCTCAGGGAATCACTGTTCTGCGCGTTAATATATGCTCCATCCCTTTGGAACGTATAGGTTAATAAACAAATCGGTGCAGTATTTGTCGGTCATGCCGGCAACATAGTCGCAAACTGCAGTGGGCTTGTCGAATCTGTCCGCCAAGGCAAGGTAATCGGCAGGGAGCTTTTCGGGATTTTCAAGAAAATGCCGATAGAGCTTTTCTATCATTATTTTCGCCTTTGCTTCCTCCGACTTGCATTTCGGGTTTTTGTAGACGTTTAAAAACATGAACTCCTTAAGTTCTTCCTTTGCGGCTCCAACTTCGGGGTCGTAATGGATGTCCTCCGCGCCGTTTTTGACTAAAGACGTCACCAGCGTGGTAATCCTTTGCGATTTTGTTGCGCCGAGAACATTAACAGCATTTTTAGGAAGGTCTTCAGACTTGATGATACCTGCGCGTATGGCGTCCTCAATATCGTGATTAATGAAAGCGATAACGTCAGCACAGCGGACAATAAAGCCCTCTCTGGTTTCGGCAATCTCGTCGGTATGCTTAAGTATGCCGTCTCGAACCTCATGAGTAAGGTTTAAGCCCCTGCCATCCTTCTCTATGTAATCCACCACTCTCACGCTCTGCCGGTAGTGCTTAAAGCCGTTTGGGGATATCTCGTTAAGCACCGATTCGCCGGCGTGCCCAAAAGGGGTATGCCCCAAATCGTGGCCTAGCGCGATGGCTTCGGTAAGGTCTTCGTTCAGGCGCAGTGCGCGTGATATTGTGCGCGCTATCTGGCTGACTTCAAGGGTGTGGGTAAGGCGGGTTCTGTAATGGTCTCCGGTGGGATTTAAGAACACCTGAGTCTTCTGCTTCAGGCGGGAAAACGCATTGCAGTGGATAATTCTGTCCCTGTCGCGCTGAAACTCCGTTCTCAAAGGACACTTTTCCTCTTCACGCTGCCGCCCCTTGGTTGTGTCTGCAAAGCATGCAAAGGGCGAAAGCATTTTATGCTCCAATTCCTCGGTATACTTTCTTGGAAGACTGCTCACAGCATAACCCCCTTTAACTTTATGTTCTGATTAATTATACGAAATAAAAAACAAATCCCCTCTTTTTTTACTAAAAAAATCAGGAGATTTGTATATATGCACAATTTACTAAGCAAAATCGAACAATATTTCGTCGGATTTTTCAATAGATACTCCGCCGTTTGTTAAATCCATCAGCTTGCGCTCAAGGGCAGGGAACAGCTCTTTTTTTATGGCAAAGTAAAGACTTACCTTGTCGGAATAGTCGGTCCCGGTGATTTTAACCTCAAAATCCGGCAGGGCATAGCTTATCCTGTCGTAAAACGAATAGTCGCAGACGGCTGTAACTTCGTAAGCAAGGTACATCTCCATGACCCTTGCGGCAGCTACCGCAATCGAAGCGCCGTTTGAGTATGCGCGGGTAAGACCGCCCTTGCCCAAAAGTATTCCGCCAAAGTAGCGGGTTACAACTATGCATACATCGCTCAGACCGTTCTTTTGGATGACATCTAAAATCGGCGGACCGGCAGTTCCCTGCGGTTCGGAATCGTCTGAATACCGGGAGATGTTGCCTTCGGTTAAAACATAGGCATAGCAGTTGTGGCGGGCTTTGCGGTTTTCGGCGCGCACTTTATCTATAAAAGCAATTGCCTCATCCTCGGTTTTTACAGGCATAATCCGCCCGATAAACTCGGATTTTTCAACGACAAAGCTGTCGCGTGCCTCTTCTCTAACGGTCTTGTACAAATAATCACCCCACAAAAAATCAGAGGAACCCGTGTTTTAGCGGATCCCTCTATGATTCTTACTTTTTGTTCATGCCGTAGCGCTTGTTGAAGCGATCAACACGTCCGCCGGTGTCAACTAACTTCTGCTTACCGGTGAAGAACGGATGGCACTTTGAGCAGATTTCAACCTTGATATTCTGCTTTGTGGATCTGGTATGAATAACATTTCCACAAGCGCAGGTGATTGTGGTTTCCTCATACTTAGGATGGATTCCTTCCTTTGCCATATCTATTAACCTCCTTTGAACTGATAATGTGTTTTATTGCGTTTATATCCGAATAGTAGCCCATCATCCTCAGTTCAGACAGTAGTACTATGGATTTATCACACTTAAGGCTTTACAGCCGCGTGAAAATATTATATCATACCATTGCTCAAATTGCAAGGGCTTTTTGAAATTTTTTGAGATTTTGCAGCCTCGGCAGAATATTTTTTTGCGTTTCTGTATTCCGAAAAATTAATTTGCAATCGCTCCGCCGATATTGAATTGGTTGAGATCAACTCCCTCCAGATCCCTTTTTGCAACAGCGGCGGTTACAAGATACCACACGGTATGCTCCTCCGGAATCTGTTCGGTGTAGCCGTTTATCGATATCCATATTTTCATGTTGTAAACAAACAGGTTCTGAATTGTCGGCGGAGAGTATCTCGAATCAAACGGCATTAAAGCCATC
>USEH01000049.1 GCA_900553675.1 uncultured Ruminococcus sp.
CCAGCCTCTCCCACCGAGTCGAACACCGCCTTCATGATGATGTTTTTGAGGAACAGCGGCACCATGCGTATTGCAAGCACGTTTTCCGACTTTACATTCGGCGTGAATATCGCCTGCATGTTCTTTTTGGTAACTCCCAAAGCCAGCTGATGGCTGACCAACCCCGCGATCTCGGCAAAATCATAGTCCCCCATCCGCGGGTCAACGCCGATGTTTACCACCATTACAAAGTTTCGCATGGTGTGCCCGCCAAAGAGCCTTCTAAGATTTACAGGTATCTGCACCTTAACAGGCTTGCGGTTTTTTATTTTCGGGATTTTCCTGTGCTGGATATCCACAATCGATTTCAGCATTACCGCACCCAAAAAGCCGGTAAGCGTTACGCCGTAAGACTTTGCCATTGCGTGCGCCTTGTCAAGCTCGAGCACTCCCAACGTAAGGTGCAGAAAGCCGTCCTTTTCGGGAACTCCCAAAAGGTGGTAAGACTCGCCGTCTTTTCGCGGAGCCGAAACCTCGCCAATGTTTTTCTGAAAGCTGTCTTCAAGCTCGCCTGGGTCGGGGTAGGCAAGCCTGTCAAGCACTCCCTTTTCGTTGGCTACGGCAACGCCGTATTTCTGCTGGATATACTCGGCAACAAGGGTCTTTAAGAAAATCAAGCCGCCTGTGCCGTCGGTTACGGCGTGGAAGAACTCCACTGCTATGCGGTTTTTGTAGTACAGCACCCTTATCGCGCACTTGCGCACGTCGTCGAACGGTCTGCGCATAAGGGGCTGATAGCCGTCCTCCATCACCTGCGGAGGAGAAGCAACCTCCTGCAGATAATACCAGAACACGCCTGTTTTAAGCGTTGCCGCAATCATCGGAAACCGCCGTATGGTGACGTTTAAAGCAAGCTGCAAAACGTCCTTGTCAACAGGCTCGGCAAGGGTCGCCGAAAGCCTGAACATATTGTACCACCCGCGCCTGCGCGAGGCGGGAAAGATTTTTGCGGCGTTGTCAAGCCGCGCCCATCTTGGCGACGTGGTGGGAATAACGCTTTGTATGAACCTGCCCATGTCGTTGTAGTGGCTTTTGTACTCTTTTAAATCGTAGAGGATGTATGCGTGCCACATTCGGGGCGCGATTATCAGCTTTGATTTCGAGCCGGTCTTGATAAGCTTTTCGTGCATAAGGCGGGAATCGTCCAGCATTATTTCGTTGTCGCCGACGAATATCATCGACGGCGGAAACTTAACGTTGTCGAAAAACAGCGGGGAGACAAGCGGATTCTGCTTGTCGGTGCGGCTGTCGGTGTAGCAGTCGGCAAAGAACTGCAACCGCTCTTTCGTCATAGATGGGTCAACCTCGGCGTTGTCCTCGTAAGACTTGCCGGAGGAGGTTAAATCCGTCCACGGCGATATGGCAATTATTCCCGCGGGAAGCTTAAGACCAAGCTGACTCAGCTTTATGCAAAGGCTGTAGCAAAGCCCCCCGCCGGCAGACTCTCCGCAGAGAATTATGCGTTCAGGCGGAAAGCCGCTTGATATAAGGTAGTTGTAGGCTTCTATGGCGTCGTCTAAGGCGCAGGGAAATGGGTTTTCGGGTGCCAGGCGATAAACGCAGCAAAGCACCTTCATCCGAAATTTATATGCAAGCTTTGAGCCAAAGCCCTTGGTATAGTCAAGTCCGCCGCAGGTGTAGCCCCCGCCGTGGAGATAAAGTATAACCCCGCTGTTGTTGTCGCCTTCGGGCAGCACCCACTCGGCGGTGAAATTCTCAAAGCTGCGCTCGTTGTAGCTCACCGACGATTTATTAGAAAGAGCCATAAGCTCCCCGACAAGGTCCTGATACTTCCTTGCCGATTCAAGCGAGCTTCCCGCGATTATGGGCTTAAGTATTCCAAGCTGCGCTCTGACGAATTTCTCAGTCACTTCTCTCACTCCTTTTTATGGTTTTCTTTTAAGTGTAGCACAAAAATGATTATTTAGCAAGTTTATTTTTTTGAGGGATTGTATTGTATTGCCGTCTACATAGCTATGCACAAACTATAAAATCCACGAATCAAAAGTCCGGCGTTTCCGTCCACATTATACAGACCTACAGTGCGGTATATGCAGATACTTGCCTGCCCTGCAAACCTATAATCAAAGACGGAGGAAACGCGGCTGACGGCAAAACAAACGGGCGGAGATTGCAAAGTCCGAGCCGTCAGCTTCCCATCTCACGTACCACTTCCTTCATCAGCGCCACCGGCTGCTCCTTGGGCGCAAGCTTAACCGATATATACCCATTGTCCGAGCCGTTTACAAGGATTCTGCCCTTGTATTTTTTTGTAAGATTCATAATGCCGTTGACCGATGAATTGTTGTTGAGATAGAAAAGTATATTCTGCCCGCGCTGGGTTATCTCCTTAACTCCCAGGCGCGAAGCGCTTTTTCGCAGCGGAGCAACGTCCACAAGTCCCCCCACCGACTTTGGCGGCTCGCCGTAGCGGTCTATAAGCTCGTCTAAAACGTCCTCCGAGTCCTCCGGCGTGATTATGCCCGCTATCCGGCGGTAAGCCTCTATCCTCGACTGCAAGTCTTCGATATAAGTCTCCGGAATGAACGCGTTGATGGTTACGTCAATCAGGCAGTCCTCGGCGGCGCGCGGCTTGGCTTCGCCCTTGTTTTCCGCGATAGCCTCCTCTAAAAGCTTTAAATACATATCATATCCGACAGCTTCCATGTGACCGTGCTGCTTGGCTGAAAGGATCGAGCCCACTCCCCTGATTTCAAGGTCGCGCATGGCTATCTTAAAGCCGGAGCCGAACTGCGTAAGCTCGCGGATGGCTTCAAGCCGCTTGGCTGCAACCTCCGAAAGCACCTTGCCCCTCCTGAACGTAAAGTATGCATACGCGCGTCGGGACGACCGCCCCACTCTGCCCCGCAACTGATAAAGCTGGGAAAGCCCGAAGCGGTCGGCGTCCTCTATAATAAGTGTGTTGACGTTTGAAACGTCCACGCCGGTTTCTATTATCGTGGTGCAGACAAGTATGTCTATCTCCCTGTCTAAAAGCTGCCGCCAGATTTCCGAAAGCTCGTTTTCGGGCATCTGACCGTGCGCGATTCCTATTCTTATCCCCGGTATGCTCTGGGATATCTTGTAAGCACAGGCTTGCAAAGTCTCAATCCTGTTGTGGATGTAGTATACCTGTCCCCCGCGGCGAAGCTCCTTTTGTATCGCCTGAATCAGTATGCCGTGCTGATGCTCGATAACGTAGGTCTGCACAGGGTATCTGTCCGAAGGCGGCTCTTCTATCACCGACATATCGCGTATGCCGCTCATAGCCATGTTGAGCGTTCGCGGGATGGGTGTTGCCGAAAGGGTGAGTATATCCACCGAGGGATACTGCTCCTTTAAATGCTCCTTGTGGGCAACGCCGAAACGCTGCTCCTCGTCGATAATCAGCAGTCCGAGGTCGCGGAACTTGATATCGCTCTGAACAAGACGGTGGGTGCCTATTATAAGGTCGATTTCGCCGCGCTCCAGCTTTTTGACAATCTCGCGCTGCTGCTTGGGGTTGCGGAATCGCGAAAGAAGCTCTATATTAATCGGGAAATGCTCAAACCGACGCAGGGCGGTCTGATAATGCTGCCACGCAAGCACGGTTGTCGGCACTAAAATCGCGCACTGCTTGTTGTCTAAAATGCACTTCATAGCCGCACGCAGAGCAACCTCGGTCTTGCCAAAGCCTACGTCTCCGCACAGAAGCCTATCCATCGGCACCGGCTTTTGCATATCCTGCTTGATTTCCTCGATGGAGGTAAGCTGGTCGTCGGTCTCCTGATACTCAAACCGCTCCTCAAACTCGGTCTGAAAGGTGGAGTCGGGCGAAAACGCATACCCCTTGGCAAGCTGCCGCTTGGCGTATATCGCGATAAGCTCGTCTGCCATATCCTTGCAGGCTTTCTTAACGCGCGCGCGGGTCTTAACCCACTCCTGCGAGCCGAGCTTGCTAAGCTTTACCGCCTCATCGTCCTTGGGACCGATGTATTTCGAGACTATGTCCAGCTGTGTAACCGGCACGTAAAGCACGTCCGCGCCGGCGTATTTTATGGTGATGTAGTCCTTGGTGACTCCGTTTGTGGTGATGTTGGAAATTCCTGCAAACTTACCGATGCCGTGCAAAGCGTGAACCACAAGGTCGCCGGTGTGGATGTCGGCAAGGCTGTTGATTTTTTCCGAGTTCTTCGGCTTTTTCTTGGATTTCCTTGCGGACACCACCGCCTTCTGCTGGGTGATAACCGCAAATTTCGCCGTGGGGTACTCAAATCCGCCCGACAGGCACCCCGCCCCGACATACACAAGCTCGGGGTAAGGCTCGGATTTATCCGTCAGTCGCTGTACCTTTAAGCCCATAGCCTCGATGTCGCGCATGACGATTCCAACTGCTTTCTGACTGCCGACCAGAACAACCGTGCAGAAGCCGCGCTCGGTGTAGCTTTCAAGCTCTTCGCGCAGGGTGGCAGAATCGCCGCTCCAGCTTGAAGACTGGTAAGCCTCGGCAGAAATCAGCTTTTTCAGCCGCACATCCGCGCCGTGCATAAACATATCAAGATAGACGATTCCCAGCTTATCCGCCTTTTGCATAAGCTGCGGCATTTCGATGTAAAAATTGCCCATCTCCTTAAAAAGTATGCCGTCCTCGTATAGGATTTTTATGTCCTCCGCAAGCTGAGCCGAAAAGGTCTTAGCCTTTTCGCAGCAAGCCGAATACTCGCTGATAACGCAGATACCGTCTGAAAAATAGTCAAAAAGGGTGTAAGGCTCGCCGTAAATCTGGGCGTAGTATTTGTCAAGACTCGCAGGCATAAGCCCCGAATTTATAAGGTCGATGTCGGAGTTAAGATTCTTTTTAATCAATTCTCCGTGCTTGCCCGAGGCGCGCTCTGAAAGAGCTTCGATGTCCTCTGAAAGCTCATCTTTGGATATCAAAAGTTCCTTTGCGGGGGCAATCGTCACCGACTTTACCGTGTCGAACCGCCGCTGGGATTCAACGTCGAAGGTGGAAACGGTGTCAATCTCGTCGCCCCACAGCTCGATTCTTATGGGCATGGCTTCGCCCACAGGGAAGATGTCTATAATAGACCCGCGGATAGAAAACTGCGCCTGTCCCTCGGTTAAAGAAGCCCGCGAATAGCCCATCCCGATAAGCCTGCCGGTCAGCTCGGAGACGTTCAGCGTGTCGCCCGGGGCAAGGGAAAACGTCAAGTCTTCCAGCTTGCCAGGAGGCATAGTGGACTGCATACAAGCCTCCACCGAGCAGCACAAAACCCGCGATTTGCCCTTACTTATGCGTTCAAGAGCCATAATTCGCTTGTGCTCGTATTCGAGCGAGGCTGTTTCAATGTTTGCAAAGGTAAAGTCCTTTACAGGAAACAGACAAGCGATATCGTCCCCTGCCATGGCGTTGATGTCCGAAACAAGCCTTTGCGCTCCGGCTTCGTCGTCGCAGATGCATAAAACCTTCTGCTTAAGCGACATCAAAAGCAGGGTGTGTGCCTTGTGGACGGCAGAAAGTCCGGTGACGCAGGCAGGAAGCGTATGCTTTTCTATCGCCGAAACAAGCTCGCGGCAGTGGGCAAGCTTAGCTGCGGCTTCGTAATAAATGTTCATAGTTACCTCTTAATAAAGTGACGCGTTAATTGTATTTGTTCATTGCTTCATCTGTTTTTTCGTCAATAATCAGCTCGACAGCTGAGACGGCGTTGTCGAACGCAGAATCCATCAATTTAAGCTCGCTCGGAGTGAGCTTCGACAGAACCCAGTCGGCAAGGTCGTAGTCGGGGTTGGGCTTTGCTCCCACACCTATTTTAATCCGCGGGAAATTGTCCTTGCCGGTTAAGTATATGATGCTCCGCAGCCCTTTTTGACCGCCGTCAGAGCCTTTGCGCTTGATTCTGACCTTTGCAAGGTCGAGCGAAACGTCGTCGCAGATGACCAGCACCCGCTCAATCGGTATCTTGTAGAAGTTCATAGCCTCAACAACCGCTTCGCCGCTGGCGTTCATAAAGGTCGTTGGCTTCATGATAAGACACTTCCTGCCGCTGATGCGCGCCTCCGCGCAGAGCGACTTGAATTTTACGCGGTTGACTTTCAGATCGTACTTTGCGGCAAGCTTGTCAATAGCCATCCAGCCGCAGTTGTGGCGGGTTGTAGCGTATTGCGTTCCTGGGTTTCCAAGACCTACTATCAGCCATTCTATATTTGGAGCGAACTCCTTTTTTGTAAACAGTCCCATTTTGTGACCATACCTTTCATCAAAATTTTTGTTTTCACTCAGACACTCATCGGGTGAAGAATATATTTCTGGTTCGGGTATCCAAAGGCTTCGATAAGCTCGTCTTCGACAAATCCGTATTTTTCATAGAGAGCTCTCGGTGCGATACCCTTAACATCGTCCGCACGGAAAGTGCTGACCGAAATATCCTTAGTTCTGTCCAGATTCCGAAGAGCTTCATCCATTAGCATAGAAGCAACGCCCTGACGCCTGTAATCAGGAGAAACGCCCAAACAGCAAATCATATTGCGTCCTCTGGAAAAAGCATAACGCCAACAATATCGCCGCCGGTCTTTATGCAAATAGCCTGCCGCTTGCCCATGAATTTAAGAACGGTGGCTTTGTAATCGTCCAACCCTGCCTGTGTCTCAAGACCGGGAAAATTCACTCTGATACAATTTACAAGCCCCATCCAGTTTTCAATATCTTCAGGCATACCATAAGATAATATCATACTATCCCCTTCTGCACAATAACAAGCCTTGCCCCCAACCTTGCAGTCAGGGGCGTCAGCATATTTATTTTTATCAAAATTAATTGAATTTCTTTCCTTTTTCCAGATGCCTTGCAAGCTTTCTTGCGGCGTATCCGTCCTTGATGACCTCCTGCCCGCGCTCGATAGCTAAAGCACCGTCCGGCACGTCCTTGGTGATGGTGCTTCCGGCGGCAGTGTAGGCGGCATTTCCGACCTTTACCGGAGCTACAAGGTTGGTGTGACAGCCGATAAAGGCGTTGTCGCCAATGGTGCAGCGCGCCTTGTTGGTGCCGTCGTAGTTGGCGGTTGCCGTTCCGCAGCCGAAGTTGACGTTCTTGCCGATGTCGCTGTCACCTAAATATGTCAGGTGGGATACCGAAGTACCCTCGCCTATCACGGAGTTTTTGATCTCAACAAAGTCACCCGCGTGCGAATAGTCCTTCATGACCGTTCCCGGGCGGAGCTGCACGAACGGACCCACCTTAACGTGGTTTCCAACCTGCGAATCACACGCTACCACGTTGTCCATAACCGAATCGTTACCCACCTTGACATCTGTCAGCCGCGAGTTGGGACCGATAACGCAGTTTTCGCCGATTTCGGTTTTGCCCATGAGGATAGTCGAGGGCAGAATTTTGGTTCCCCTGCCGATTTTAACGTCCGGCGAGATTATAATGCCGTCTGAGGTGATAAACTCAACACCCGCATTCAGGTGCTTTTCAATTATCCTCTGCCGCGCGATTTCGTTGAGCTTAAGTAAGCCCTTGCGGTCGTTCGCGCCTAAAACTGCGTCGACGTTGTCGGTTTTAAAGGCAGTCGCCTTTTTACCGCTCTTTAAAAGGATTTCAATGGTGTCGGTGAGATAATACTCGCCCTGAGCGTTGTTGCGGTCGAGCTTGGGCAGAGCCTCCAAAAGCGCGCTTGTTTTGAACCAGTAGCAGCCCGAGGATATCTCGCGGATAGCCCTCTGCTTGTCGGTGCAGTCCTTTTCCTCGACTATTCCGGATATACCCGTTTTGGTACGGATAATTCTGCCATAGCCCTTTGGCTCCGCGATCTCAGCCGTCACAACCGTAACCGCACTGTCTGACATCTTGTGATACTCATACGCCGCGCGAATCGTCTTGAAATCGGTGAACGGCGCGTCTCCGCAGGCTATAAAGGTGTGACTGTCGGGATTCGCTTTCAGAAACTCCTCCGCACACATAACCGCGTGACCTGTACCTAAACGCTCCGGCTGGTAGGCAGTCTCAAACCGACCTGCAACAAAGTCGTCTATCATCTCAGCACCGTAGCCCTTAACCACGCAGATCCGCTCGATACCGGCGTTAACGCAGGCGTCGGTCACCCACGAAAGCATCGGCTTTCCAAGCACCTCTAAAAGCACCTTGGGCTTTTCGGAGTTCATCCGCTTTCCGAGTCCTCCTGCTAATATAACAGTGTTTTCCATATATGTAACCTCCATTTATGATGCGTAGCGTTTACACAGCGCCTACGCATACTTCCGCATAATAGTCTTATACTATTATACAACATCATTTCAAATCTTTCAAGCGGATTGAGGTACCCTTTTTGCACAATATTGCACAAATATTTTGCTGAGAATTTGTGAGAATTTTTATACAAAATATATGGAAAAAAGTTTGGATTTCTGCTATAATGATATCAACTCCGTTTATGCAAAATAGGGTGAATAATCGGATAAAATATTGGAGGTAAAAACTATGAGCAAAAAGTATTGTTACCTTTTCACCGAAGGCAACGCTTCAATGCGTAATCTTCTCGGCGGAAAGGGCGCAAATCTCGCAGAAATGACCAACATCGGTCTTCCTGTTCCTCAGGGCTTCACTATTTCCACTGAAGCTTGCACACAGTATTATGAAGACGGTCGTCAGATCAATCCCGAAATCAGAGCCGAAATCATGGAGTACATCGAAAAGATGGAAAACATAACCGGCAAGAAGTTCGGCGATATGGAAAATCCTCTTCTCGTTTCGGTACGTTCAGGTGCAAGAGCTTCGATGCCCGGTATGATGGATACCATCCTCAACCTCGGTCTTAACGAAACCGTTGTAAACGTTATCGCCGAAAAGTCCGGCAACCCTCGTTGGGCTTGGGACTGCTACAGAAGATTCATCCAGATGTTCTCGGACGTCGTTATGGAAGTCGGCAAAAAGTATTTTGAAAAGCTTATCGACAAGATGAAGGAAGAAAAGGGGGTTACTCAGGACGTTGAGCTCAGCGCAGAGGATCTTAAGACCCTTGCAAACCAGTTCAAGGCTGAATACAAGGCTCAGATCGGCAAGGACTTCCCCGACGATCCTAAGGAGCAGCTCTTTGAAGCTATCAAGGCTGTTTTCCGTTCGTGGGACAACCCCAGAGCAAACGTTTACCGTATGGACCACGATATCCCCTACTCTTGGGGTACTGCCGTTAACGTTCAGATGATGGCGTTCGGCAACATGGGCGACAACTGCGGTACCGGCGTTGCCTTTACACGTAATCCTGCCACCGGCGAAAAGGGTCTTATGGGCGAGTTCTTAACCAACGCTCAGGGCGAAGACGTTGTTGCCGGCGTTCGTACTCCTATGCCCATCGCAAAGATGGCAGAGGTATTCCCCGAGGTTTACAAGCAGTTCCAGGAGGTCTGCAAGATCCTCGAAAACCACTACCGCGACATGCAGGATATGGAGTTCACCGTTGAAAACGAGAAGCTTTATATGCTTCAGACCAGAAACGGTAAGAGAACCGCTGCCGCCGCTATCAAGATCGCCTGCGACCTTATCGACGAAGGCATGATCACCGAAGAAGAAGCTCTCATGCAGATCGACGCTAAGAGCTTAGATATGCTTCTGCACCCCACCTTCGACCCCGCTGCTCTTAAAAAGGCAGTTCCGGTTGGCAAGGGTATTGCCGCTTCTCCCGGAGCAGCTGCCGGTACTATTGTGTTCACCGCTGAGGACGCTGTTGTTCACGGCAAGAACAAGGAAAAGGTAGTTTTAGTTCGTCTCGAGACTTCGCCCGAGGACATCGAGGGTATGAAGTACTCTCAGGGCATCCTCACCGTAAGAGGCGGACAGACCTCTCACGCTGCCGTTGTTGCACGTGGTATGGGTACCTGCTGCGTATCCGGCTGCGGCGACATCAAGATGGACGAGGAGAACAAGAAGTTCGAGCTGGCAGGCAAGACCTACCACGAGGGCGACTTCATCTCCATCGACGGTACAACTGGTAACATCTATGATGGCATCATTCCGACCGTTGACGCTTCCATCGCCGGCGAGTTCGGCCGTGTAATGGCTTGGGCTGACAAGTACAGAAAGCTCAAGGTTAGAACCAACGCTGATACTCCTGCTGACGCTAAGAAGGCAAGAGAGCTGGGCGCTGAGGGTATCGGTCTCTGCCGTACCGAGCATATGTTCTTCGAGGCAGACAGAATCGCAGCATTCCGCGAGATGATCTGCTCTGACACTGTTGAAGAGAGAGAAGCAGCACTTGCTAAGATCGAGCCGATGCAGCAGGGCGATTTCGAGAAGCTTTACGAAGCACTCGAGGGCAATCCTGTAACCATCAGATTCCTTGATCCTCCTCTCCACGAATTCGTTCCTACTGAGGAAGCTGACATTGAGGCTCTTGCTAAGGCTCAGGGCAAGTCCGTTGAGACCATCAAGAACATCATTGCTTCCCTGCACGAGTTCAACCCGATGATGGGTCACCGTGGCTGCCGTCTGGCTGTTACCTACCCTGAGATCGCTAAGATGCAGACTGCTGCCGTTATCAAGGCTGCGATCAACGTCAAGAAGGCTCACCCCGACTGGACTATCGTTCCTGAGATCATGATCCCGCTGGTTGGCGAGGTTAAGGAGCTCAAGTTCGTTAAGGACATCGTTGTTAAGACTGCTGACGAGATCATCGCTGCTTCCGGCTCTGATCTGAAGTACTCCGTAGGTACCATGATCGAGATCCCGAGAGCTGCCCTGACTGCTGACGACATCGCTAAGGAAGCTGAGTTCTTCTGCTTCGGTACAAACGACCTGACCCAGATGACATACGGCTTCTCCAGAGATGACGCTGGTAAGTTCCTCAACGCTTACTATGACGCTAAGATCTTCGAGAACGATCCGTTCGCTAAGCTCGACCAGGTTGGCGTTGGCAAGCTGATGAAGATGGCTATTGAGCTGGGTAAGAAGACCCGTCCCGAGATGCACTGCGGTATCTGCGGTGAGCACGGCGGCGACCCGACATCTGTTGAGTTCTGCCACGAGATCGGCCTGGATTATGTATCCTGCTCTCCGTTCCGTGTTCCGATTGCTAGACTGGCTGCTGCTCAGGCTGCACTCAGATAATCGCGATCTGAAAGCGATAGCTTAATTACAAGACCCACTCCGGAAACGGGGTGGGTTTTTGTCATATTGACACAATAAGCGAACCGTGATATAATGTACTTGCAGAATGTTATTATATGAACATGGAGGGATTATGGAAGGCATAACAAGGTATGATGTAAACGAGGAATGGGCGCATTCCGGAATGATCCGGGCAGGTGATTTCTGCTTTCTGAATTACTGCGCGGGGAATGTCGGCGGAACTGTCGAAGAGCAGATAAACGGCGCGTTCGACGAGATGGAACGTCGCCTGGCTCTGGCTGGGCTTACGTTGGAAAACGTGGTTCAGATGGACTGCCTGTTCCGCGATGTATGGAATATCCCGGTGATGGAAAAAGTGATAAAAGAGCGGTTTAACGGAAGATATCCCGTTCGCAAGTCGATACAGACGAATTTTGCGCATGTCGGCGGCGAAACAGGCGGTTTGCTGTTCCAGGTAGACGGCATTGCGTATTGCGGAAAGTGAAGAAAACACAGAAAAAGCGAGGTACATAAAATGGCAATAACAATAAGACGCGCGGAGTCCCGCGACCTTGATAAAACGCTGAAACTTCTCGGCGAGGTGCTGGAGCTTCACGCGAAAATACGTCCGGATATCTTCATTTCAGGCACGACAAAGTATACCCGTGAGGAGCTCCAGGCGATATTCGACAACGACCAGACCCCGGTGTTTGTCGCTGCCGACGACAGCGGCGAGGTGGTAGGGTACGCGTTCTGCGTTATGAAGCGTCAGCCGTTCAGCACCAACATGAAGGATTTCAGCACGCTGTTCATCGACGACCTGTGCGTTGACGAGAACTGCCGCGGTCAGCATGTGGGAACGCTGCTGTTCGACTATGTGAAGCAGTACGCCAGGGATAATGGCTGCTATGACGTCACGCT
>USEH01000050.1 GCA_900553675.1 uncultured Ruminococcus sp.
TGACAATAAAAACGGCAACGCATATTACCGCCATTCTATCGCAAAGGTTATAGCTGAATATGAGGAGACTGTAGCCTTTGAGCAAAAGCTCTATGACAGGATAGAAACGGACGGTGAGACTGTCTACAAAAAAAGTCTCTGCTTTTTTGAATATGAGATACCTCTGCCGGGATTTAAACAGCCAAGTGAAAATGCAAGAATATCAAGCGACTACACACCCATAATGCTTTTTGGATTACGGCTTCCGATAGGTGTCAGAACTGACGGCTATACCGAAATAATTAAAAAAAACAAGATTTTCACAACGGAATCTGCCGAAGCCGAACTGCAAAGAAAGCTTGATATTTACGAAAAAAACCTCATAGCGGATCAGGAAATCTTGCATAAGGATGTTAGCATTGATGTGATAGACGACACCGTAAGACTTACTGCAAAGTATCTACTGAAGGGAGACATAGCCTCGGAAAGTCCTATTTTTGTAGACGATAAGGCAAATTAAATTGAGAAGCTGCCGTTTTTGCCGAATAAATGCCAATATTGCTGGCAAAACTATTGAATTATTTATAAATATCTGATATAATTTATGCGGATAATAATATTATTTCAGAAAGGAACACTTAAAATATATGGCTGAAAAATCTTTGGTTGTGACAAATATGAATCATATCCTTAACCTGTTCGGCAGCTTTGACGAAAATATACGTCTTATTCAGGATGACCTTAATGTTACGGTTATAACAAGGGGAGCGGATATCAAGATTACCGGCAATCAACCGGACGTTGAAAAGGCATATGAGTGCCTTTCCTCACTTTTGAAAATAGCAGAAAACGGCGACGATATAACCCAGCAGCAGGTAAGATATGTTCTGTCGATGGCAGGCGAGACCGATCCAGATGAAATAGCCAACCTTTCTGACGGCGGAATATGCGTCACGTCTGGCGGTAAAATCATCAAGCCCAAAACACTGGGACAGAAGAAGTATATCGACATGATAAGTTCTAATACGATAACCTTTGGCGTAGGACCTGCGGGAACCGGTAAGACGTTTCTGGCGGTTTCAATGGCGGTAAGAGCTTTCAGGGCGCACGAAATCAACAAAATCATACTAACCCGTCCTGCCGTTGAAGCCGGTGAAAAGCTTGGATTCCTTCCTGGCGATTTGCAGACTAAGGTTGACCCTTATCTCAGACCGCTTTATGACGCTTTGTTTGAGATGCTCGGAGCGGAGTCCTTTGCAAAGTATCAGGAAAGGGGAAGCATTGAGGTTGCTCCGCTTGCCTACATGAGAGGACGTACGCTTGACGAAGCCTTTGTAATTCTGGATGAAGCCCAAAACACCTCGCCGGAGCAAATGAAAATGTTCTTAACCCGCCTTGGCTTCAATTCAAAAATGGTCATCACCGGCGACGTTACGCAGATAGACCTTCCCGATCCGAGAAAATCTGGGCTTATCGAAGCTGTTAAGGTTCTCAAAAACATCAAGGATATAGGTATAAATTACTTTACCGAAAAGGATGTTGTAAGGCATAGGCTTGTTCAGGACATAGTTAAAGCTTATGAGGTTTACAATAACGAAAGGATAAGAAGACATCATGAAAAGGCTTAGAGTAGCATTTAACAACGAGCAGAATCTGATTGAGATAACAACGGATTTTAAAAAGCTTTTGCGTTCCTGTTGCAAGCGTGCGCTTATAGACGCCGACTTTGACGAAAATAGTGAAATCAGCGTGTCGTTTGTCGATAACGCAAGGATTCAGGAAATCAACAGGGAGTTTCGCAACATCGACGCTCCTACCGACGTTTTGTCCTTCCCACTTGCAGATAACCGCGAATACGACCTCGATCCCGATTCAGATTGCTACGCGCTGGGTGATATCATAATCTCAACCGAGCGTGCTTCAAAGCAGGCTGAGGAAATAGGTCACTCCACTCAGCGTGAAATAGCGTTTTTGGTGGTACATTCAATGCTCCATCTTCTGGGATACGACCATCCGGATGAGGAAAGTGAGCAAACCAAGGAAATGAGAAGAATGGAAAGGCTAATAATATCTAACCTTGGACTTACCGAGGGCGAAAAAGTCTGAAAGTCGGCGCTTGCAATAAACAAATTTAAGTCCTGAGTGAAAGGATGAAAGGAACGGTCATATATATGACTAAAAACGCATTTATAACTATCGTTGGCAGACCGAACGTGGGAAAATCCTCGCTTTTAAACGCTCTTATCGGCGAAAAGATAGCCGCGGTAAGCTCAAAGCCTCAGACAACCAGAACCAAGATTACCGGAGTTCTTACTCGGGGCGAAACACAGTATGTGTTCATAGATACGCCCGGTATGCACCGCTCAAGGGACAAGCTTTCCGAGCATATGATAAACGCTATAAACAACTCTGTAAGCTCTGTAGACTGTGCGCTGCTGGTTGTTGACGCAGAAAAGAAGCCGGGAGAGGCTGAAAAAACGCTTTTGGCTTCGCTGAAGGCTTCAAAAGTGCCTGTTGTGCTTATCATAAATAAGATTGATTTGTTTGAGGATAAGGAAAAGCTTATACCTGTTATAGCCGAATATTCCTCTATTTATGATTTTAAGTCGGTAATACCCATAAGCGCCGCCAATCGCGACGGCTTGGATATTATCTTGGAAACCGTAAAGGACTATGCTTCGGAAGGACCACACTATTTTCCCGATGACAAGTTTACCGACCAGCCTGAAAGGGTAATCATATCCGAAATTATCCGTGAGAAGCTTTTGGAGCTGTTATCCGCGGAGGTTCCTCATGGCATAGCGGTTGATGTTGAGACTGTCAGTGAGCATGACAATAAATACGGCGAAGGTATTATGGATATCGGAGCGGTTATATATTGCGAAAAGGAGTCTCATAAGGGCATAGTTATCGGCAAAGGTGGGGCAATGCTGAAGCGCGTCGGTCAGCTTGCAAGGGAGGATCTTGAAAACTTCTTTATGATAAAAACCAATCTCCAGCTTTGGGTAAAGGTTAAAGAGGGCTGGCGAAATAGGGAAGGACTTATCAAGAATTTCGGACTGGCTAACGACTGATTTTTCCACTTATATTTTTTGCCTGCCGGCAGAACATAATGTTAAAGGAAGCTTTTTGGCTTTCGGACACTATGTGAAGAAAGGCTCGGTCAAAACTATATGGACGAACTGTGGTCAAAATTCTATTTATCCGGAAAAATCAGAGATTATCTTGAATATAAAAGAAAACAAGGCGGACAAAACTATGCTGACAGTAAAAGGTCTGGTGATAAGAGAACGGCAGTCAGGGGATAATGATAAGATCCTGTCTGTTTTAACTGATACTAACGGTCTTGTTGAGGTGTGCGCTAAGGGCGTTAAAAAAGCCAACGCCAAAAACGCCGCTATTTCTCAGACCTTTGCCTACAGCACGCTCAGTCTGACCGAAGGCAGGAACTATTACATTTTAAACAGCGGTGAACCTATAAGGCTGTTTTACAACGTAAGGCTTGATATGGGCAGATTTGCACTTGCAAGCTATTTTTGCGAGATGATACTATTCACCTGCGTCAAAAATCAGCCAAATTATGAGGTTCTGCGGCTTATGCTGAACACACTGCATTTTCTTGAAGACGGCAAAAGAAACGAAGCTATGCTGAAAAGCATCTTTGAGCTTAGGCTTTTAAGCGAAATCGGTCTTGTGCCAAACCTTATCGGCTGCTGCAAGTGCTACAAATATGAGGCTGACCAGATGCAGTTTGACCTCTCAGAAGGAAGATTGTATTGCGAAAACTGCTGCGGCGCGCGTGATCTATCCGTCTGCGAGATCGTTGACATGACTCTTCTGCACGCTATAAGGTATATAGCTCTTTCGGATATGTCGAAAATATTCAGCTTTAAAATATCCGACGTGTATATGCCGTATCTTTCCAACATAACCGAAAGATATGCTGCAATTCAGCTTGACAAACGTTTTTCAACACTTGACTTTTATAAATCTATAACGAATAATGGTAAATAAACATGAAAGAACAATATTATACACTTGAATTACATAAGATATTGGAGCTTTTGGCTGAGCAATGCTCAAATGAAGCTTCAAAAAAAGCGGCTCTTGAAATAGAGCCTGATAACGACATAGCAACCGTCAGAACGGAGGTTGACAAAACCTTTGACGCTTATAACGCTTGTGTGCGGTTCGGTTCGCCGAGCTTTTTCAACTTTCCAAACGCCAAAACAATAGCGCGCCGCGCACAAAGCGGCTCAGAGCTTAGTCTGCGCGATCTTTTGGACGTTGCACGAATGCTTTCTCAAACCGAAGCTCTGCTTTCGTGGCGCAAGCAGTTTCAGAATGAGGAATTTAAGCTTGATTATCTGTTTGAATGCCTGTTTGACAACAAGTGGCTTTCCAATAAAATCATGAACGCCGTAGTAAGCGAGGACGAGCTTTCGGACAATGCAAGTCCGGAGCTTGCTTCTATCAGACGAAAGCTTGTTCAGGCAGGCTCGAAAATCAGAGACACCTTGGATAAAATGATAAAGTCTTCCGACACCCAAACGTATTTGCAGGATTCGCTTGTAACCATGCGCGACGGCAGATATGTTCTTCCGGTAAAATCGGAGCATAAAAACAACGTCCCCGGACTTGTCCATGATACTTCCGCAAGCGGTCAGACCTATTTTATAGAGCCTATGGCTGTAGTTGAAGCAAACAACGAAATACGTATACTAAAGGGCAGGGAACAGGAAGAAATTCAGCGAATCATCCGCGAGCTTTCGGCAGACTGCGCAGAATTTGGAGATAAGCTTGCCTCTGACTACGACGCAGCGGTCGCTCTTAATTTATATTTTGCTAAAGCAAACCTGGGAGCTAAAATGACAGCTGCGAAGCCGGAAATATCCGACGACGGCGAAATCATCCTGAAAAAAGCAAGACACCCACTTATTGATAAGAATACAGTAGTTCCGATTGACTTTGCTATCGGCACCTCATATGACGCTTTGATAATAACCGGTCCGAACACCGGCGGTAAAACTGTCATATTAAAAACTGTCGGTCTGCTTACGCTTATGACGATGTGTGGCTTGCTGATACCGGTGTCCGACGGCAGCAAGATAACTGTTTTTGAGGATATCTTAGTCGATATCGGCGATAAGCAGTCCATCGAGGAAAGCCTTTCGACATTCTCTTCACATATGACCAATATTGTAAATATCCTGAATACTGTCAACTATAAATCGCTTGTTCTTATCGACGAGCTTGGCTCCGGAACTGACCCTGTTGAGGGCGCGGCTTTAGCTGTCTCTATAATAGAACACATCCAGAAAACCGGTGCAAAGCTTGTAACGACTACTCACTATCAAGAGCTTAAGATTTTTGCTTTGGAAACCGACGGCGTTGAGAATGCCTCATGCGAGTTCGATATTAAAACTCTACAGCCCACATATAGGCTTATTATAGGCTCACCCGGAAAGTCCAACGCCTTTGCAATATCCAAGCGCCTTGGTATATCTGATAGGATAATAGAGCGCGCGCAAGGTATGCTGAGTTCAGAATCTCAGCGGTTTGAAGATGTCATACAAAAGCTTGAAGCGGCGCGCAGAGAGCTTGAAGACAACTCATGGTTATATGAAGAGTATAAGCGCAAGGCTGAAGCTATTAAAAACGAGCTTGAAGAAGAAAAGAACCGTCTGATAAGTGAAAAGGATAAGGAGCTTGATAAAGCCAAGAGGGAAGCACGCGAAATCATAGAGCTCGTTAATATGCGTTCCATCCGTCTGATGGACGAGCTTGAAGAGCTGAAAAGATCAAAAGATAAGGAAGATTTTTCAAAGCTTGTTTCTGAACAGAAACAACGGTTCAAATCGGATATCAATGGACTATACGACGAAGCTGCCAAGCTTGGCGAATATGAAGAACAAACATACGTTCTGCCAAGACCGCTAAAAAAAGGCGACGACGTTATAATCAAGGACGGCAACAAGACAGGCATTTTGATATCTCCGCCGGACGTTCAGGGCAACTGCATGGTTCAGGTAGGAATAATGAAGACAAAGGTTCATGTTTCAAAGCTGAGACTTGTTGAAAAGAACGTGACCTTTAACAATGCAAAGATTCAGAAAAAGCAGCCTAAAGGTAATGTCAGCACCAAAGGCGTTGAAAGCCGCGCGACGCGCCGAGCCGAGCTTGAACTGGATATCAGAGGCTACACAGTCGACGAAGGAATCTATGAGCTTGATTCGTTCATTGACAGAGCTATTATGAGCGGCAATAAATCCTGCACGATAATTCACGGCAAAGGCACAGGTGCTTTAAAAACTGCCGTCAGAAATCATCTTAGAAAGCATCCGTCGGTTGAATCAATGCGCAAAGGATTGTACGGTGAAGGCGAAGACGGCGTGACTATTATTGAGCTGAAATAAACTTTTAGAAGGGTCTTACCATAAAACAACTTTTAGAAGGGTCTTACCATAAAACGCTTCAAAGCCTCCGCCCTAATGTACGCTAAATTTTTATTTAGCGTACATTAGCATATATATTTTTCGCAATCCCCCATAATGCTCATCATAGTGCTCATTCGCCAAAAATTCAACATATCAACCATCGTCACAGAATCTATTAATAAAGGTGTTTATTATGCGTCAGGAATACATTAACGATTGTCCCGAATACTTAAAGGATTTTCTTCGCTATGTCCGTGTTGTGCGAAACCACACCGAGCGCACCGAAGAAGCTTACTACACCGACCTGCGGGTCTTTCTGCGTTATCTTAAGATTATACATGAAGACGTTTCCGAAGATGCAAACTTCAATCAAATCACTATTGCAGATGTTCCGTTGGACTACATCAAGCAGTTCTCACTTAATGACGCCTATGAATACATGAGCTATCTTAATGATGTTCGCAAAAATTCAAATGCAGCGCGTTCAAGAAAAACCTCTTCACTTCGG
This sequence comes from uncultured Ruminococcus sp., assembly GCA_900553675.1. GTDB lineage: Bacteria > Bacillota > Clostridia > Oscillospirales > Ruminococcaceae > Faeciplasma. The sequence goes on from USEH01000050.1 coordinate 6,925, forward strand.
CGATTTTTCGACTATCTTCACAATAAGTCGATGGTTCTCAATAATAACCCATTGGAGCATCTCGAACATCCAAAGCCTGCAAAGCGGCTTCCGAAGTTTCTCGAGCTTGAACAGTCACAGGAGCTATTGGAAAATATTGATAGCAGAAATCAGGAGCGTGATTACTGCATAATAACGCTTTTCCTTAACTGCGGTATGCGTTTAAGCGAGCTTGCAGGGCTTAACTTAAACGACTATGCAAAGTCAAAATCCGGTGCGACTCTGCGGCTTTTTGGTAAAGGTCAGAAGGAACGAATCGTCTATCTGAATCAGGCTTGCATTGAGGCTCTTGATGCGTATATAAAGGTCAGACCAAAGTCAACGGTAGAAACAAACGCCATCTTTCTTTCATCTCACGCAAACAATCTGACAAGGCTATCTACAAGAAGGATTCAGCGGATCGTTGATGATCAGCTGAAGCGTGCTGGGCTTGGAAATCTGGGAATATCGGTTCATAAGCTCCGTCATACCTGCGCCACCTTGATGTATGAATATGGCAATGTGGACGTTATGGTTCTTAAGGATATTTTAGGACACGTCAACCTTGCAACTACCGAAATTTACACGCACTTATCGGATAAAGACCGTAGAAAAGCGGCTGAAAGCTCTCCCCTTGCGAATATGCGGCAATCTCATAAAAAGACCGACAATACAGATGCAGACAAAAATAAAGGTTAAATATGAAGAGATTGTCACAATATAATGCATTCGGATTTTAATTTGTGAGCTGTATTTTATTGAGGTGTTAGTGAAGAAATATGGAGAGTATTGAAGTCAAATTTTACAATAATGTTGAAGATACACTTTTGAAATTTGCGGTTATCGTATCAAAAACAAACGGTAAATTTGTATTTTGCAAGCATAATGAAAGAGATACATATGAAATCCCCGGCGGGCACCGAGAACCCGGTGAGACTATAATCGAAACTGCAAAAAGAGAGCTTATGGAGGAAACGGGTGCAGTCGATTTTAATATTTCACCCGTATGCGTGTATTCTGTAAAAGGCAAAACAAAAGTGAATAAAAACAGCGATGATATAAGCTTTGGCATGATATTTTTCGCCGATATTGCTTCCTTTGAAAAAGAGCTTCACAGCGAAATCGAAAAAATACTGATTACAGATGATTTAGACCATGCCTTTACTTGGACATACCCTGCCATTCAGCCCAAGCTTCTTGAAGAAGTAAGGCGAAGAGGGTATCGTTAATTATTTGGACTGATAAAGACACAAAAACACGGCTCCCCTGCTGAACGTTTGTTCATATGGAAGCCGTGCTTTTTATTATATCACTGTTTTGAAGACTTTATACGTGCTATCAGATTGTCGCCAACTGCGCTTACCTTGTCAAAATCCATCGCGTTGATATAGTAGCTTTCAAGCTCGTCGTGAATTTCCTTGGCTTTTTTAAGAGCCGCAACAGAGGCAGCAATAAGCTCCGCAGCTACTCCCCTGTCGAACGCCATGCGTTTGCGCTTTTCTCTGAGAGCCAAGCGGTCGTAGAATCGCAGCGCGTTTATTCTTGCCGAGGCGTCGATTTCTCCGGTAGCAAAGGCGGTGTTCAGCTCAGGGATTACAATATGCTCGTAGGTGTCGCAGGAGTGGAAAACGCTTGTGCTAACTATAACGTTATATCCAGCCTCAACAGCATATCTTGCAAGAGCCTTTAAGATTTTATCGGATACCGCGCAGAAATCATCTTCGATTTTAAATACGTTCATTCCCTCAAAGACGTTTTCATGGGTCAAAACGCCGTTTGGCGTGATTGATGTTATCTGACGGTAGGAAAGCTTACCTGAATCCTGTTTCTTTCTTGAAAACAGCCTTGCCGCAACTCTTTCACAGTAGCCTTCGAGCTTTGATTGATTTATACATTCATCTGCGAGCGTATAAACATCGTCGTTGAGTGATACTATTGCTTTGAGATACCTTTTTACAAGGTCGTGATATTTCTTGTTGCAGACTGTTGCGTCGATTACCTTCTCCTTATTTTTCATCAGCTCAGAGCCGTTCCAGCAGGATCCAAGGTCAACAAGTATCTGGCTAACTCCGGGATATACCGGCTCGACAACGTGCGGAGCGGTTCCATCGATCACGATAACTTTAAGATTGTTGAATACCACAGCATCCAGCGATGCAGGATCGGAAGAGCAGTAATACAAATCCGGCATATCGATATCACAAAGCTCATTTGCTATTCTTTTCATCAGCGATGATTTTCCTGTTCCGGGACCTCCTTTGATGATATAAGTAGTGTATTCAGGTGCGCTGATAAGCTCTCTTATGTGGGTAGAAAATCCATCAGAAGTTGGACATCCTAAAAAGTAGGTGCAGACTTTATCCATAAACATACCTCCAAAATCGTTTTACCTTAATATAATATGGTAAAAAACGATTTCGGTGAAAACAAAAAGCAGACGGTGATTTTTTGCCGTCTGCTTAAAAAATATATTGCGTTCGTTATCTACGCTCCCGCATACAACAGCTCGCAGCTTCCGCTAACCTTAAAATCAACTCCCGCAGGGATAAACACGCTTCCGCCTTTCTTAAGATTATAGCTTTCGCCACAGCAATCAAGAGTAACTTCACCCTCTAAAACCACAAGCGAAGCAAAGCCTTTTCCAGCCGGTATGCAGATATCAGCTCCGTCGAGCTTGATGGTTTTAGCTGTGAAATACTCGCAGGAAGCTAATTCCCTGACAGTTGCCTTGCCGCCATCGAGAGCCTTAGTGCTGCCGACATTTCCATAAGGAACGCTTGAAGGTTCAAGGCTTGCAACCTCGACCGCCTTGTCAATGTGAAGCGCTCTGGGCTTTCGGTCTGCCCCCAGTCTTCCATAGTCGGAAACGCGGTATGTTACGTTTGAATTTTCCTGAATCTCGGCAATAAGTATGCCTTTTCCTATGGCATGAACTGTTCCGGATTTTATAAAGAAGATATCGCCCTTGTGGACATTTACATAGTTTAAAACCTCATCTAGGGTATTGTCAGATATTTTGCGGCTGAATTCATCCTTGGTGATACTGCGGTTAAAGCCATATAAAAGCTTTGCGCCTTCATCGCAGTCCACGACATACCACATCTCGGTCTTGCCGTTGTCGCCTTCGTTCTTTCTGGCGTATTCATCGCTTGGATGAACCTGAACAGAAAGGCGGTCCTTGGCGTCGATGAGCTTTACGAGTATCGGGAAGCTGTCAAAGCCATCACAGATGTCTCCCAAAGCGTCTTTGCCCCATATATCAAGGACTTCATTCAGGGTCTTCCCTGCCATTTCTCCGTTTATAACCTCGCATTTGCCGTCCTCGTGGCAGGAGACCACCCAAGCCTCGGCAACGCGTTCAAGCTCGCTTTTAAAGCCGTATTCATCCTTAAGCTTGGTTCCGCCCCAGATATAATCCTTTAGCGGCGCCTTTAAAATCAGCGGGTACATTTTATTCATGATAATTACAGTTCCTTTCTTATTATAGTTCCTGCCGGAAGTTCAATATTCAGCGGCATTGAAAGCTTCATTGTTGCGATATTTGCAACCTCAACGCTCTCCCCTGCCTCGTTTATTATTTCATCGGCTATATATTCAATAGGTTCTCTGTCCGGCGAGAGTATTTCAAGCTTATCTCCCTTGAAAAAACGGTTGCGCTGTGTGCAGTATATATATCCGTCCTGACACCTGTCTACAACAGCTACAACATCATAATTCCTGACATATCCACTGGTTTCGTAGTACTGCGACTGCTCTGGTCTGCCAAAATAGAAGCCGTTTGAATACATCCTGTGGGATACCTTGTAAACCTCGTCAACTATCCACTTTGGAAGTGAGTAATTGTCAGGATTGTTTCTAAGCACATCCACAGCGTGCCTGTATGCGTTTGTAACCACCGACACATAGTAAGCCGACTTTGCCCTGCCCTCGATTTTAAAGCTTGTAACACCGGCTCTGGCAAGCTTGTCTAAATGCTCTATCATGCACATATCCTTGGCATTAAGGATATACGAGCCGGTTTCGTCCTCGGCTATGGGATAATACTCGCCGGGGCGTTTTTCCTCCATAAGAGCATATTTCCATCTGCATGGCTGCGCACATTCTCCGCGGTTGGCGTCCCTGTTTACAAGATACTGTGATAACAGGCACCTTCCGGAAAACGAAACGCACATAGCACCGTGAACAAAGCACTCTATATCCATATCATCAGGAGTTTTGGCTCTTATCTCGGCGATATCATCTATACTTAGTTCGCGGGCAAGGACTACCCTTTTTGCACCCATGTTGTAAAACGTTCGCGCGGTTACATAGTTCACAATTCCTGCTTGAGTGGAAATATGAATCTCCAAATCAGGGGTGTACTGTTTTATCATCGAAAATACGCCGATGTCGTTGACGATTGCAGCGTCTATCCCGCAGGCGTAGGCTTCCTTGATAAAGCCCTCAAAGCCTTCTATTTCGCTGTTTTTGGGAAGAGTATTGCAGGTCAGATAAACTTTTTTGCCCTTTTCGTGCGCAATAGCACAAGCCTTGCTCAGTTCGTTCATCGAAAAATTCGCCGGAGACGACCTCATGCCAAAGCTTTTTCCGCCGAGATACACAGCGTCGGCTCCGAACATAATCGCCGCATTAAACCGCTCCATATCCCCTGCCGGTGCCAGAACTTCAAGTCTTGAATAGTCGTTATTCATCAGGCGAGTCCAGCTTTCTTCTTGTTTTCTTCATGCTCTTCATTAGTTGTGGCAAAGAAGGTTTCCTTGGTTTCAAGATTTGAGCAGAAGTAATAGTAGCCGGTATCGTCCGGATTGAGGACAGCGTCTATAGCGTCCTTTCCGGGATTGCATATTGCGCCTATTGGCAGCCCAACGCAGCTATAGGTGTCGTAAGCGTCGTACATATCCTGATATTCAATAGTCAAAACTTTTTTGATAACATCGTCAATATAAGAATATGTCGTGTCAGACTGTAGCTTAGGAAATTCATCAGGTCTTGCAAGCCTGTTTTCAAAGACAGAAGCAATAGTTGC